>SDZZ01000565.1 GCA_004173255.1 Chitinophagaceae bacterium
TGCGCACCGGTCCAAATTTTTCTATGGAGTTACGCTTTACAAAATTGTCTACTTCGTTAAATTCCTTGTCCGTCAGGCCCGAGTAAGCCTTGGTAAAAGTCACCAGTTTCTCCCCGTCTCTTACTGCAAAAGTGTAGTCGGTATACAGGTTACTGCGCCGGCCGCTTCCTTTCTGTGCGTAAATCATCACCGCATCGATCACGAGCGGATCGATCTTCCATTTCCACCAGTCGCCGCGTTTACGACCGACCTGATAAGTCGATGCTTTTCGTTTCAGCATCAGTCCTTCCGCACCCATATTCCGTGAGTCCATACGAAGGGTAGCCAGCTGCTCCCAGTTATTATAATCAATGACAGGTGAAATAAGAAGGACAGGGTTGCTGACCTGGGCATAGACCTGTTCGAGCAAAGCCCGGCGGTCTGACAAAGGTTTTTCCCTCAGGTCATCGTAGTTATATTCCAGCAGGTCGTAGGAAAAAAAACTCATTGGCGCTTCGAGCAGCTGTTTTTTCGTGATGTTCTTACGTCCGATCCTTGTTTGCAATACCGCAAAGGGCAGGGGTTTGCCATCTTCTGACGGGATAATTTCCCCATCGATGACAATGCCGTCGGGCAGCAGGTCTTTCAGTACCTGGTATTCGGGAAATTTATCGGTCAGTAATTCTTCCCCGCGGCTCCAGACAAACAGTTCATTATTTCGTTTGATGAGTTGTCCGCGTATGCCATCCCATTTCCATTCGGCCTGCCAGTCGGCCGGAGTGCCCAGCGTTTCGGGGCCATCTTCCACAGCGTAGGCGAGGTAGAAGGGATATGGTTTTGAAAAATCAGTACTGATGCCTGTCTCGCTCAGCAGTTCATCGAAGGTAATGGTTGATGGGTCCCAGTTGCCACTGATGCGGTGAGCGATTACGTTGGGTTCCAGTCGCACCGACTTTGCAAGGGCGTTGACCATCAGTTTCTGTGAAACGCCGATGCGGAATGCCCCGGACAATAGTTTATTAAAAACGAACCGTTCAGTCAGTGTACCCAGCTCGCGCCAGGAGCTGATCATAAATTCTTTCTTTTCTTCTTCTGTGGCCTTTTCCATTTGCTGGAATCGTTCCACATAGTAAGAAAGGGAGTGGGAGATGTCGGGAATGGAAAGTTCTTCGGGAAAGAGCAGCGCGACTGTTTCTGAAAGGTCACCAACGGTATGGTAACTTTCTTCGAACAGCCACAGCGGCAGGCCGATCAGTTCTGCGCACCATTTGGAGATCAGGGTGCCGCTGATGGTCCGTCGGGGGCGGCGTCCGCTGAACAATGCTATCACCCATACCTTGTCTTTATCGTTTGCCGTACCGAAATATTCCGCAAGCGCTTTCAGTTTATCATTTGTTTTTGTACTGGTGCCAAGGACATTCACGAGTTCGGAAAACAAACGCATGCCATTATCATCCGGTGCACTGACCGGTGATGATGCAATCAAACCGTTTGTTTCTGAATTCATTTTATCTTTTGTGTTTAAACTGGACCTTTCCAGACTCCTGCCTATTGTTAATCTTCGTTGATATCATTAGTCTCCTCTTCAAGCGTTCCTGACAACGCTGCATTCTCCTCCGGATCCATCGTCACGCCATCAGGGTTTCCTGCGGTCTCTTTTATTTCCGAGGTTTCTTCATCTTCGGTTCCGTACTCTGTTTTTACTTCACCGGCTTCAATACCGTTCTCATTCAGGAAACGGCTGAATGCTGCCTGGAAGCCGTGGGTAACAAAGACCTTGGTGGCGCCGGTTGCTTTGACCGCTTCCAGCAGACCATCCCAATCCGCATGATCACTCAGTGCGAAACCCGCGTCAGCGTTGCGTCTCCTCAGGTTACCCCGTACCTGCATCCAGCCGCTGCACACGCCTACATGATAGGGCGAGAATTTTTTTATCCATGGTGTTCCATCGGCGCTTCCCGGAGCAATCACTACGTTTCCTTTGAATAGTTCCTTTGGCATGTCGGGTTGTACGCGTTGTACGGCTGGTAGTTTCCACCCCGAGTTCACCAGGGCCTGGTGTACGTTGAATACGGCGCCATGTAAGAAAATGGGAAGCCCCGTTTGTTCAATGCAGCTAAGCAGCCGCTGTGCCTTGCCAAGGCTGTAGGCCATGAGTATCGATGTTTTGCCGATTGAATTATTTTCCCTGATCCAGTTACCGATGCGGTTAAATATGTCCTGTTGTGGTTTCCATTTATAAATCGGCAGGCCGAAGGTGGATTCGGTAATGAACGTATCACATTTAACCGGTTCGAACACGCCGCTGATGCCATCGTCTTCCAGTTTATAATCGCCGCTTACCACCCATACTTCGCCCTTGTATTCAACGCGCACCTGCGAAGAGCCTATGATATGACCGGCCGGGTGCAGGCTCACTTTTACTCCATCGATCCACACTGGTTCGTTCCATTCCACCGCCTGGTAGGGATAGTCACCCAGTCGAAGTTCCAGTAATGGTTTGGTAAAATGATGGCAGAGGTAGGATTTGCTGCCGGGGCGGGCGTGGTGACGG
>SDZZ01000566.1 GCA_004173255.1 Chitinophagaceae bacterium
CGTGGTTTACTCAAAAAGTATATTTTTGCAGCCTATAAACTAAACTTATACGACATGTCAGACATTGCATCAAGAGTTAAAAAGATCATCGTTGACAAACTGGGCGTTGACGAAGCAGAAGTAACAAACGAGGCCTCCTTCACGAATGATCTTGGTGCCGATTCATTAGACACCGTAGAACTCATCATGGAATTTGAAAAAGAGTTCAACATCTCGATCCCCGATGAGCAGGCTGAAACCATCACTACAGTTGGTCAGGCAGTGTCTTACCTGGAAGAGCATGCTAAATAAGCGCAACTAGTTTCTTCTGGTTATCCCGGAGATTATTGAATGGAATTTACAATACCCGCCTTCTGCCTGTAACCTGCAGCGAAGGCGGTTTTTTATCCCTGCTTCATTGTAACCAATGGCTGCTGCCGGACGCTGCAATGGCATAACCAACAAACAGGCTATATGGAACTTAAGCGAGTGGTAGTTACTGGTATGGGTGCGCTGACGCCGTTAGGCAATTCGATTGATGAATATTGGGAGAACCTCGTCAATGGGGTATCCGGCGCCGCTACCATAACACAATTCGACGCGGGGAAATTCCGCACAAAGTTCGCCTGCGAGGTGAAAAATTTTGACCCGGTTTCTTTCCTCGACCGGAAAGAGGCACGCAAGATCGATCGCTTTACCCAGTTTGCCCTGGTGGTCAGTGACCAGGCCATGGCAGATGCAGGTCTTACCAAAGACAATATCAATCCGGACCGGATCGGTGTTGTATTCGGAAGCGGCATTGGTGGCCTCATCACTTTCCAGAATGAAGTGACTGAGTTTGCCAAGGGAGATGGTACGCCCCGTTTCAATCCATTCTTTATTCCAAAGATGATCCTCGATATTGCCGCAGGGCAGATCAGCATGCGTCACAACCTGCGCGGTCCCAACTACGCAGTAGTGAGCGCCTGCGCCAGCAGCACCAATGCGATCATAGACGCCATGACCCTCATTCGCCTGGGTAAATCAGATATCATCGTTACCGGTGGTAGTGAAGCGGTGATCAGCGAAGCAGGTGTTGGCGGTTTCAATGCCATGAAGGCGATGAGCGAACGCAACGACGATCCCAAAACTGCCAGCCGTCCGTACGACAAGGACCGCGATGGTTTTGTAATGGGTGAAGCCGCAGGGATCCTCATCCTGGAAGAACTGGAACATGCCAAAGCACGTGGCGCAAAGATCTATTGCGAAGTGGTAGGTGGCGGCGCTACAGCCGATGCCCACCATATTACTGCGCCTCATCCGGAAGGATTGGGTGCTAGGAATGTGATGATCGTTGCACTCGAAGACGCGGGCATGAAACCGGAGGAAATTGATTACATCAATACCCACGGTACCTCTACCCCCATCGGTGACGGTGCGGAAGTCAAAGCCATTACGCATGTTTTCGGTGAACATGCTTACAAAATGAACATCAGCTCGACCAAATCGATGACGGGCCACTGCCTGGGTGCAGCGGGTGTCATTGAGGCGATCGCCTGTATTAAAGCGGTGATACATGATGTGGTGCCTCCGACCATCAATCACTTCACGGATGACCCTGAGCTGGATCCAAAACTTAATTTCACCTTCAATAAGGCACAGCACCGACCGGTGAATGCTGCCCTGAGTAATACCTTTGGTTTTGGTGGCCACAATGCCTGCGTGATTGTAAAAAAATACAAAGGGTAATTTTTCCCAATACATCATCATGGATTATACCGGCTGTGATTCAGCATGTCCGGTAATCTTTAAATCGATTCGGGGGATCATTCGGCAACCCGAATTAATTTTTTTTTCGTAGATTGAATTTGTGGATTTCCTAACTAATCTTTTTAAGAAGCATACCGGCACAACCTTCAAAAAGGAGCTGAAAAATATTCTCGGTTTCCAGCCGGATAACCTTTCCCTTTATAAAACTGCACTGACCCACCGGTCGGTCCGCGAAGGGGCCGATGAAAATAATGAACGCCTCGAATATCTCGGGGATGCGGTACTCAGTGCGCTGATCGCCGACTACCTGTTCAAACGTTACCCGTACAAGGAAGAAGGGTTCCTCACCGAAATGCGCAGCAAGATGGTGAACCGACAGCAGCTGAATGATATTGCGGTTCGGATGGGGCTGAAAAAGATCACCCTGTACAACAAGATGGACAGCTCGCTGAAAGTAAGCCAGATCTTTGGTAATACGCTCGAAGCCCTGGTAGGCGCCATTTACCTGGATGCCGGTTACCGCAAAACCTCCAAATGGGTTCTTCAGTACATCATACAGCCGCATATGTTTATGGATGACCTCGAGATTCTTGAGATCAACCACAAGAACAAGCTGTATGGATGGGCCAACAAAAACGGCAAGGTGCTGGAGTTTGAAACACTGAACGAAAAGCTTGAGAACGGCCGCCGGTTATTCACGGTGGCGGCGGTGCTCGATGGCAAAAATATTGCAGAAGGTAAGGCCTTTAATAAGAAAGATGCCTCGCAGATTGCGGCCCAGGCGGCGGTGCTCAAAATGG
>SDZZ01000567.1 GCA_004173255.1 Chitinophagaceae bacterium
TTTTGCGTTGTAATTCGCTGGGGCGTTGATGGCCGGTATGGATAAACCACAACAAACGGATTTTCCATTTCCCATACAGAACCTCACCGATCAGGTCCAGCCCGCAATTCAGGTTCGGTGCAATTTTTCTTTCGTACATGGTACGAAATTAACCATAATCCCGGCTTGGGGTATAGGGATAAATTTGTCCCTATCTGATTCGTAACCCCGTACTTGTCTCACTTTCTATTATGCTCCAATTTTGCCCTATCAATCATTCAAAACAGTACAAGCAAAATGGAACAGTTTAATTTCAACAACGAATTATCCGGCAAAATAGCCTTGGTAACAGGTGGTACAAAAGGCGCCGGAAGGGCAATCGCAGAACGACTTTTACACGCGGGGGCAACCGTTATCATCACCGCAAGGAATGCACCGGAAAACCCAAACGACAAGCTTCAGTTCATCGCAGCGGATCTGAGTACCGCCGCAGGCGCGAACAAAGTAGTCGGCAAAGTCCTGTCCATTTATGGACGGCTGGACATATTGGTCAATAACCTTGGTTCCTCCGTAACCCCTGCGGGTGGATTTGTCACCTTAAGCGACGAGGACTGGGAGTCCACCCTCCGCGCCAACCTGCTGGCACCTGTCCGGCTCGATCGTGGTTTTTTACCGAAAATGATCGAGCAAAAAAGCGGCGTCATCATTCACATCGCATCCATCCAGGGTCGGCTGCCGCTTTATGAATCAACCCTGCCCTATGCAGCCGCCAAAGCGGGACTGATCAATTACAGTAAAAGCCTGTCCAACGAAGTAACACCGAAAGGGGTGCGGGTATTGACTGTATCGCCGGGATGGATCAAAACCGAAGCCGGCAAGGATTTCCTGCAAACAATAGCGACCAACTCAAACACGTCCGTGAAGGAAGCGGAACAAAGCGTGATGACCGCGCTGGGCGGCATTCCATTCGGCAGGCCGGCCGAACCCGAAGAAGTGGCCGAATTGGTTGGCTTCCTTGTTTCACCAAGGGCCAGCTACCTCACCGGGACAGAGTTTGTAATAGACGGTGGCACCATCAGGACTATTTAATCAACACATAAACTCAACAAAATGAAATTACCACAAGTAGTAACCGATTTAATCGACGCGCAGAACAGTTTTGACAGCAGCGCCTGGGCCAATTGTTTTTCCGAAAACGGAGTCATGATCGAAGAAGGGGAGCCGTTCACCGGCCGGGCCGCCATCCAGGCACTTATCGAAGAAACAAACAAAAAGTACCAGACCAATATGAAAGCCGTTGAGTACACTGAAGAAAGTGGTACAAGTGTATTGGCTGCCGAATGTTCAGGTACCTTCCCGGGAAGCCCGGCAGTGTTGAAATTCCATATGCAAATTATTGATGGCAAAATCCAGCAATTGAAAGTAACAGGATAACAACTTCGAAGTGGCAGGGTGGCTTGTCAGGTGAAAAAATACCGCTGACTGTAACGTCAGTCACGCTGTGTTCGATCGCAGCTTTTGCTGCAGGAAAGCGTTAGATTAGCGGAAAGAACTCAACTATCGGATTCGATAACAATACCTGACAAGTTGCGCCATGCCAAAAAAGAAAAAAACTTTACCGAAGGACTTTGAAGATCTCATAGTCAACAGTGACCTGGATACATTGAAACGAATATTTGATACCTGCGAACTGGATGCCCGGGGTGGCTATACCAAAATAACGGCCCTCGGATTTTCCAAATGCCCTGATGAACTGGCGAACTGGCTGGTGGGGCAGGGTGCCGACATCCATGCCCGGGATAGCTATGGGAATACACCGCTTCATACACGTTCGCAAAGCATCTTTGGTAGTATCCGCGTTTTATTGGAATTGGGGGCCAATGTAAATGACAACGGTAGTTCAGTTGGTACCCCACTTCATGCTGCGGCACGTTCGCACAATGCTGTAAACACGGATTTGCTCATCACGCACGGAGCGGACATCCGGGCATTAAATTCAGATGGGATCAACCCGCTCGAAGATGCGCTCCAGACCTGCTCTAACATTGACATTGTAAAGACCGTGGCCCTAACCCGGATTTATCTCGACGCGGGAATCGAAATTACTCCCGCCATGAAAGAGCGCGTTACCGAAATCGGAAAGCGTTTCGAATTTCACAAAGCAGGTTTCGCAAAGGATTCTGTTGAAGAAGTAAGCAATGCACTTGCCGAACTATACCGGTTGTTTTCGGTTGAACCGGTATCAAAACGTGCAATGCACGATGGTAAATCGCCAATCAGGGTAACCGAGACCGAGTGGCCCAAACAGCATCAGGAGTTGTGGGATCTGCTGGTGCCGTCAAGCGGCCCCTGCCAAACCATACAGGGCGAAGTAATCCGCATCAGCGGCCGCATAGCCAACGAACTGGACGGCAATGGTGGAATAAACTGGGATGATAACTACCGGAAGATGGCGGACGCATTTCTTTCGTTTCTTAAGACAGGAAACGGACTGGGTGCCGCTGAACAATCGGAACTGGTAGAGCTGGTCA
>SDZZ01000568.1 GCA_004173255.1 Chitinophagaceae bacterium
GCATTGTTGAATATAAAGAAATCGGGAACCACATAACTTTCTGCCTTGTTGATGCCACCTACATTGCCACCCGGTTTGGGGTTCAGGCGGATAATCTGCTGCATCACTTCCTTCAGCTGTTCTTCATCTATGTTAAGTCCACGCTGGATCTTTTCGTAGTGTTTTTTGGTAAACTCATCGAAGTATTTGCGGATGGCGAGGATGGCCGTGTCAACGTCTTTGCCTTCGTCCTTGTTCCGCTGCAACTGCAGCAGCAGGCATTCCTGGAGATCCCTTGCGGCAACACCGGGAGGGTCAAAACGCTGGATGCGCTGGATCATCGCTTCCACTTCCTCTTCAGTGGCATTCACATTCTGGCGGAAGGCCAGGTCATCCACGATAGCAGTCGTTTCCCGACGGAGATATCCGTCTTCATCAATACTGCCGACTATCTGCTCTGCAATTTTCTGTTCTTTTTCATCGAGCTTGAGAAGGCCAAGCTGTACCAGTAAGGTTTCGTAAAAACTAGCCTCTGTTTTGAAAGGGATGGTCTTCTGGTCTTCTTCGGGGTAGTTGTCGTCCCGGGTTTTGTAATCAGCCACTTCATCATCACCGTCGTGCACATACTCACTCACATCGACGTTTTCATAGTCTTCCTCGCTGCCACTCTGTTCTTCGTATTCGGCTTCGGGGGTTTCGCTGAATTCATCCTTAATCTCCCCTTCGCTATCTTCGTGTTTCTCTTCGTCAAGTTCGAGGGCCGGGTTTTCTTCCAGTTCCTCTTTGATCCGTTCTTCGAGATTTGCCGTAGGTACCTGCAGCAGTTTCATTAACTGAATCTGCTGGGGCGAGAGCTTCTGTAATAATTTCTGTTGTAACGATTGGCTTAAGGCCATAATTTTTCAGAGCGTTTTGGGCAAGATAGTTTTTCAAAAATCCGGCCATTGATCAAAAATCAGGCCGTAAACTTACGAAACATGCGGAGAAAATCAACGAAACGTTTATTTTCCATAATTGTTGCCCTGATGGCGATACAAAACGGGGAAATATTTTCCCAGGAAATAAAAAAAATTCCCACTGTATTAACTATTGAAATGCAGCCGGTTAGTTTCAAATCCCTGCAAAAGCTGATCGACCGGGAAACCCTGAATAGCATTACCCGTCCTGAAGGTGGAAAAGTCGATGCTGTTCCCTCAAAAAAGCTGCTTCAACCCCTTGGTGGTGGCTATTTCAGCGACCATCTTACGTTCTTTTGCCGGACCGAACTGAAGCTGGAAAAGGCTATCCAGGTGCCGGTAAAATTCAGGCTTGGGTCTGTTGCCTATACCGATTACCTGGAGCGGAAACCCAATGCGGTAAAACCATAGACTGGCTTCACGCATGGTCGGATTAAACTGACGAAGTCCGGATATTTTATCGTGCAGCGATGGCTGCATCAACGATAGCGGCCTGGTCCGGCGTCTATTCCCGGGTTATCCGGGTTTCGAAGCATAAATTGGTTTCATGATGGCCTTGTAAGGGCCTTTTTCCTGTTTGGAGCTGATCGGTCCGTGTTCGGGCAGCCATTCCATGGCAGGCACGTTTACCTGGATGCGGTAATAATTATTCCGCAGGGTATCATTCCATCCGTTGGGGTTGCGGTCGAATGTGCGGCTGCTGAAGTAGGCGCTTCCCTGGATGGTCGGGTACGACCTTAGCAGGTTGATCTGGTTGGGCAGTTCATCGGGTCGTTTCCAGGCAGCATTATTTTCCGTTGCACGATAAATGCCGTGGCCGATGTACACGTGGCGGCCGAAGCTATGATTGGCCCACCATTCAACCAGTTCGCGATAGTCGGCCAGGCGGTGTCCGATTTCCCAGTACAGTTGCGGCGCCACATAGTCGACCCATTTATTTTCCATCCACAACAGGATGTCTGCGTACAGGTCATCATAGTTGGTGGTACCCGCCGTGGTATTACTTCCTTCCGGATCCTGGCTGATGTTGCGCCACACACCGAACGGGCTGATCCCGAATTTAACCCACGACTTTTCCAGTTTGATAGCGACGCTCAGTTTGGAAATAATCGAGTCGGTGTTGCTCCTGCGCCAGTCGCCCTTGCTCAGCGTGGTACCTGAACGCAGGTAGGCGGCTGCATCGGGAAACTCTTTGCCCGGAACACGGTAGGGGTAAAAATAATCGTCCATATGGATCGCATCCACATCATACCGGCGTACGATATCACGTACTACTTTCACTACAAAATCCTGTGCTTCGGTGTTGGATGGTTCAAAATATTTTTTGCCCCCGTAGGTTACAAACCACCAGGGGTGCGTGCGGGTGATATGGTCTTTGCTGATGGAGGCCGAGTTGGTATTAAAGCTTGCCCTGTATGGGTTGAGCCATGCATGGAATTCCATTCCGCGTTTGTGGGCCTCACGCACCATAAAGGCCAGCGGGTCATAGTAGGGAAATGGTGCGCGGCCCTGCACGCCGGTCAGCCACTGGCTCCATGGTTCAAAGTCGGACGGGTAAAACGCATCGGCTGAGGG
>SDZZ01000110.1 GCA_004173255.1 Chitinophagaceae bacterium
CACGGATGAAACAAAAAAGAAAAAAACGACAGCGACCGATAATAATACCTCAAACAACGCTACGGAAACAGGCGGCTCTATGAGCGAAGGAAATTTATCCAATAGCCGGTATGGACGGGAACGGACAAGCGCTGTCCATGATAAGACGACGATTACAGGATCCGATACCGACGGACAGGTCAGCTAACGGTCCAATCGAAAATTTTAATTTCGGAAATGTTTGATTAAGCCCGGTGGGTTATCCTGTTGCACCGGGCTTTCTATTTTCGGCATAAGTGTAAACTCTTGTGCATTGCTTTGATTTTCTCCGGGTATCCACTGATTTTTATTCCGACCAGTGGAATGTTTTTATTTTCATGTGTTCGTTTCGACAGAATGTTTTTACTTTGTCGAATCGTCTTTTACGCGGCAACTTTCCCGCGCATATACATACCGGATCCCAGGAGGGATCATCTTCACCAACTATAGGACTATTTTAATTCTGGCAAATCTTGTTTTTAAGATAGTCTGCACATCTGAACCAGATCATCTATTAAAAACATGTTATGCAAAAAATCCCGTCGCAATTCAGCGGACAGGTGCTCGATGCAGCAGCTGTCCAGATTCCTGTCATCGCCAACAGTAATGATCGGCTATGTTTGTTTTCACAACTGGAAAACACAAACAAACTGGTAGCAGTTTGTGTCCATGATTTCAGCCCTGGAAATGCCCGGCCGTTTGTAATGGTTGATTGTGCTACCAATGAAATCATCATCAATTCATCGGGTTCAACGTTCCCTGTTCGCCGCTCGCTTGATGAAGTGCTGGAAATGGTAAAGTCAGGCCTGGGAACATGGCTGACGGGAAGCACTGTACTGCTGAATAAAATTCAGGTGCTCCCCGAAGCGCTGCAGGAAATAATTATATCCAAACTCGAAACGGAGCTTGAATGCAGGCTCATTATAAATCTCGAACGAAGCAGGGTGAAGTCTTCGATGGATCCGGGTGTTCCCGGGTGCCTGCCTAAAGACCTTTACCTGGTGCCCACCCTTCGTAACAACCAGGATAACATCCGTTTTTACGCAAACTATTTTCTTGCCAAATGCAATTATGAGTGGGCGAGGAATGTAACAGGGATTGAACCCGCTGCGATGAAAAAACTGACCGAGTATATCTGGCCTTCGGGTTTGCCCGACCTGCGCGAAGTCATTTTTCAGTCCGTCCTGATTGCAGCAGATGGAAACGAGCTGAGCGAAAAGGTGCTTCCCCCGCACATCAGGGAGTTCAGTAACAATGCCAACTCGTTGCGCAGGGCAATCCTTACTGCCGAACGCCGGCTCATCCGTGAGGCGCTTGAACAGACAAAGAATAATAAAAAACGCGCGGCTGCTATTTTGAAGATCAGCAGGAAGACCCTTTACAGTAAGCTGAGAATTTTTGAAGAGTTTGCTGCCTAGTCCAGACGGGTCAACCATCCTTTCACCACTAGTTTGCGCACCATCGGGTATCCCGCCCTTAAATGTGAGGTTGGCAGCTGTTATGCTGCCCTGCATACCCTGCCTGCCTTATTATTTAACTCCATTAAAGCTAATGGCGTAAAGCAAACCATCTGTCTTTGAGATCAGCCACACCTTGTCGTGATCCAGCGTAACCTGGTGGGGTGACCATTCGGCGAGGTCCATGGAGCGGACGAACTTTTTCAGTTTATAGTTATATTCTATGATGCGGTCCGACTCGTAAATCCAGACCTTCTCATCGTTAGCCGTCAGGATTTTGATATCGCTGCCATAGATGCCGAGCAGTTCATCCGATACATCGTTCAGTTCCTTGTTCAGCAATACCTTTAACCCGTCGCCAAGGATTACCAGTCGTTTTTCGCAGATCAAAAATGTCTTATGCGGCAGGTAGAAACGCGATGCCTCACCCAGTCCAAGTGCAGCAGCAAATTTTTCCGTGATCTCCTTTCCGTCGTGTGACAGCGTGATAAAAGATTTTGCGCAGGGATTGTCCGACGGCCACGAGGTTTCCACGTCGCAGTTCCTGGAAAGGTATTTCCCGGTGTAATCGAATTCCAGCCAGCGGTAACCTTCGGCGTTTGCAACGATCCGGTTCTTCAGGTAAAAGGGTTGTGCTGATGAGCCATGTGCGAGGAACCTCGACCACAACACCGAATCCGCGACGGGATCAAACTCAAAAATTTTACCACCATCCTGGATGCCCGTGCAAAAGAGTTTACCATCCATGGTGAAGGGTTCGGTATCGACCGATGCTATTGGCAGGTCTTTCAGCCACTGGCCCGATTGCAGGTCCAGTTTAACCACCCGGTCTTTTGCATTTGCCCATATCTGTTCGCCTACCACAAACGGTGCAATGTCTGATTTGCGGTTCAACTCATAGGTCCATTTCAATTGTTGTGTGAGCCGGTCGTACCCATAAAGTTTATAATCTGCCCCATTATAGATGATCCAGTTCCCGCTGATGCGGAAAGAACTGTAAAATCCATCCATCTGTTCGGTTGTAAATGACTGGTTGGATTTAAAGAGGATGTCCTGGCCGATGGCCGGACGCATTGCGAGAAGCAGTAACAAAATGGTGGCGGCTTGTTTCATGGTATCGGCGTTCCACCCAAGATAGATCGGCCGGGGCATTTTTCAAACATCGCGCGACTGTATTTTCCCTGAAAATATACCCTGCACAGGGTATTCTTGGGTGATAGGTTGTGTAATGCGGGCGGGAACTGCTTCTAAGTATTAACTTGTAATCAAACGCTGTACGGAAGAACCATCCGTGCTGCGCCCACCACAATTTTATTCCAATGAAAGCATTCGTGCTTCTGTTTTTGATCCTTACCGGCCTTGCGTTCAGCTACCCTGCAGTTGTTCGATCCGGATTGATTAGCTTCCCCGCAGTTAGCTTCAACCGCCAAAGCTCGGGAGAACAGGACTTCGCACATCACCGCTTTGTCAAGGCCAGCTTCGACAACCGAAACATCACCCGGGTAGGCTTCAACCGCCGAAACATCAGCCAGGTAGGCTTCAACCGCCGAGGCTTCAGCGAAGGTGGGCAAAAACGCGCCCTCATTATCGCTATTGGCAAATACCCCGAATCAAGCCGGATCCGGCCCATTGCGGCATTAAACGATATTCCCTTTATTCGTTCCGCCCTGCTTAAAAATGATTTCCCGGAAAAAAATATCGATACACTGGTTAATGAGAAAGCAACAAAATCGGGCATCCTGAATGCGCTGCGTTCCCTGGCCACTCACACATTGGCAGGTGATATAGTGGTGATCCATTTTTCGTGCCACGGCCAGCAAATCCGCGACCAGCGAACGGTTGAGCTGGGTCGCGATGAAGACGACGGGTACGATGAGGCGCTGGTGCCATATGATGCGCGTAACCAATACGACCCTACCGGCTATCATGGGGAGAACCACCTGCGTGATGATGATCTCGACCCGGTGCTTTCTGACATCCGCAGGCGCATCGGCCGCACCGGCAGTTTACTGGTGTTACTCGATGCCTGCCATTCCGGAACCGGTACGCGCGCTTCGTCATTCGCCGTGTCGAGGGGAGAGCCGAAACCATTTATCGATCCGGAAAACCCGATGACCGGATTGATCGAAACCGGAATGCCCGAGCCGTTTTTTTCTTCGTCCGATTCAATGTCGAACATGGTAGTGTTCAGTGGAACGGGACCTAACCAGCTCAATTACCAGATGCGGGTCGACAACAAGGATGTGGGCTCACTGTCCTATTCATTTTATAAGGCCATGCAGGACCTGGAGGCTGGCAGTACCTACCGGTTATTATTTGAAAAAATCCGGGCTACCATCCAGGCGGGAATCCCCGACCAGCTGCCTGTTGCCGAGGGTGACCTCGACCAGGAAGTGTTCAGCGGCCAATTTAAAAAAGCGCAGGATACCTGGTTTATAAAGGTGGGCGGTCCGAAACGCACGGCAGTTACCGATACCCAGTTTGTACTCGGCAAGGGTGGCATGGATAATATACATGCCGGCGCCACTGCTAAAATTTATTTGCCTGGATCAGCAGATCCGGTGGCTGCTGCGGTAATCAGGCAGACTGCCGGTTTTAATTCAGTGGGAATTGCCTCCGTGCCGTTGAAAAAAAATCTCCTGTACGAGATCCGCATGGATGAAGAGTATTATGGTGATTTTTCCGCGGTGCTCCGGTTTGCACCGATGCCCGCAGCATTGATACCTGTTGTGCCGATTCCTAAAAAGTCCAGGTCTGCCGCTCGCGAATCGTTCGCCACGCCTTCGCCATCACCCCTCGAGTTACAGGTGAAACGATGGATGAAACCTTACCAGTTTATCCGTTTTGCCGATCAGGCAGATTATGAACTGATGGCGGAATCAAAAGGTGATGGGTATGAATTGAAGCTGTCGGACCGCCAGGGGCGTACGGTGTGGAGGACCGATTTTGTTGACACACTTCAATTGGCCGACCGGGTTTCGTTGATGGCCTCCCTGAAAAAAGTAATGCGGTTAAAATACCTGCGGGAAATTGAAGATGGTGGCAGTCTTTCCAAACTGACCGCTGCCAGCCTGCAGTCGAAGGACAATCCATCCACAGAAACAGTTCCGGTGTTTGCAGCCGGTGAACACTATTACTTGAAAATGGAAAACAGGAGTACGCGCCGGTTGTTTTACACCGTGCTTGATTTACTGCCCGACAATACCCTCGAAATACTTTATCCGTATGGCGATAAGGATGCGTCGAACTATTCGATTGAACCGGGCGGGCAGATCACCCGGGAACTGGGTGTATCACGCGAACCTGTAACCGGGAAGGAAATGATCCGCATCTTTTTTACCCGCGAACCGATGGACCTGCGGGCCGTATTTGCGCGCAAAAAAGAGCGTGCAACGGATAATAGTTTCCAGAAAATGATGAACGACCTGTTCAAGGATGAAGGAGAGGGCGCTACCCGCGCGGATGTAGGAAGTATAAATGTGGAGGAGATCGGAATTGTAACAGTGGGTTTTATTGTTAAGTGAGGTGATGATGACGGGACTTTTTAAAAATGAATGATGCAACTGTTTAAAAAATATTGTTTCGTTTTTATCCTGCTGGCAGTTGGGTTTACCGCGAAGGCGCAGGTGAAGCCAATCCGCCTGAAGGTGACGGTTGACTCCATCTTCCGCTATGAAGATTCGGTCTATGCCGTTGTATACGCCGGACAGAATGTGGGCATCGGTACGGGGATGTCGGGTGGATTTTATACGGCAAAAGGGGACGAACCCTGGGAGTATTCGGAAGTGGCTGCGGGGCGCGTGGAAGTAGCCGATACGTTGTATGCAATTGTGAAGATTATCCCTAACCGCGGGGAAACTTACCAGGTCCGCGATGGCGACCAGTTTATGCTGATGGTTACACCTCCTGCCCGACGGTATCCCAATCTCTATTACGACCTTGCCCTGGAGAATATTTTTTTCACCGATCATATCAACCGCAGGTCGTTTTACTCGCTTTCGGACCTGGCTGCACGGGATGAGCCGGGTGTGGAACAAGAGGTGACGGCCGAAATCATCCGTTCGCTCCGAGGGTTTTATGAACAGGTGAAGTCGATCGACGGTCCCGATAAAGTATATAACCGGACCGCGGCGGGCGGGCGGTACAAAGGCGAGTCCATCAAACAACTGCTGGCTCACCTGGCCCCGGCAGACGTAAAAAGTTTTGTCCAGTATGTAAGTGTGTATACAAAAAAGTACATCGGGCAGGATCACCTTTTCCTGGAAACATTTGGTGGTTGGTTTTATTCCGACGCACCATATAGTACCATTGAGGTGAAGCAAGCCCTGTTTCCCGTTTTCCGGAATAAGGCGTTGTTGAAACAAACCATTACCCCCTATGCCCTGGCTATCCGCTCCGAAAACATGGGGCTGCTTTTTAGTTCAGAGGCGAGTGATTTGTTCGATGCAGGCAGCATCAGCGAAAGCAGCGAGCTGATGGATTTCGCCTCTGCGCTGGTGGAGATGATCAATGACGATAGGGGCAGGGCTGCGGTTTACCTGATGAAAGCACAGGTGCTGCAGGATGGAAATAAACTGACTGAAGCAATAGCGGAATGTGACAAGGCGATTGCGATTGGCCAGAAGTATAAAACGGATACCGCGGATGGTTTTGCGGATCTCAAACTGACGCAAATAAAAGCATTGATTAAAAAAGGATATATCCAGTATATGGTGTCCGCGTATAAAGATGCACGGCAAACACTGGATCAGGCCGCGGTAGTGGTCAGTAAAAACAGGAAAACCATTGGGGACGGCGAATACCTGGCCCAGATGGCCAGGCGGTACAGTTACGCCGGTTATTTCGATTACATAGCAAAGGATTACCAGTCGGCCCTTGCAAACTATAACGAGGCCATCCGGTTGAACGATAGCATTTCCACCGAAGCCTCCCTCATCTCCAATGCCGACATGCTGGTGCAGCTGGGGAAGATTTTTGTTTCACAGAAAAAGACACCGGAAGCAATTGCAGCATTTAACAATGCAGGCGCTATTTACAGTAACTATAAGAGGGGGAAAGAAAACACCATCCTTACTGAGCTGGGACTGGCTTATTACGAAGCTGACCAGTTTGATAACAGTCTCGCTTATTTCAAACAGGTGTATGCCCGTTATGTGAGTCTGGCCGATCGTTCAAACGCAGGTTACATCCAGTCATTGATCGGCAACGCGTATGCTGCAAAAGGGCAGGCCGATTCGTCCATCGCGGCGCATTCACTGGCACTCACCCTGAGGAGGGACAACAGTTATGGCGTGGCTTATACATTTAACCAGTTATCGGGGCTTTACCGGTCCACCGGTTTAAAAACCCAGGCCCTGCAGGCAATTGACAGTGCCCTGGTTTACTATCGTCTTGCAAAAGATAGTTCGGGTGTATCGGAGGTGCTGACGCTTGCCGGTAAAGTGTATCAGCAGGACCAGCAGTTCAGGCTTGCGATCAGCTATTTTGAAAAAGCCAGGAAAGCCATCGGGAATGCGCCGGCGGAGTTATTGTACCAGTTGGGTGATGCGTGGCTGCCATTGGATACTGCCCGGGCGAAGAAGATGTATATAGAGAGCCTGGCCGCCGCGAAACTATTTGGTAACCCGGACTATGAGTTTTATTCCAATGCAATCCTGTCGCAGGTCAGTTTTGGATCGGGTGATAAACAGGCCGGCCTGTTTTACTTCCGGGCTGCTGAAGTCAATGCAGGTAATTCGCCCTCTGCTATCAATGCTGCCATTATCTATGGAATCAAAGGGTACCTCGCTTCGCAGGACCTGGATCTTGACAGTACCCTCTATTTTTATAACAAGGCGTTCGCTATCTATGATACGGTCAACCGGTTTACCGCGGTTGATTACCTCAACCGGATGTCATCAATCTATATTGCGCAGGGTAATTTCAGCCAGGCTGGTGAAGTGCTGGACAGGGCGATCCTTATTTCGCGGGAGATCTCCGGCAATATTGAACTTGCCTCTTCCTTTGTCAGTGCATCGTTCCTGAAAATACTGGTAGGTGATGTGCGCGCCGGCCTCGCCCTGAACGACAGCGCCATGGCCATTTACGGCCAATCGGGCAATGAGTTCAGCCTGGCATGGACGCTGAACACCCGCGGGGGATTGCTGATTACTGCCGGCAGATATGACGATGGGGTAAAAAGCCTGCTCAGGTCGGACAGCATTTACCGCCGGCAGGGGACTGAATTTTACCAGGCGGGTACCTGGAGCAATATCGGAGTGGCTTATTATAACCAGGATGATTACACCAATGCGGTAAAGTATTTTAAACAGTCGGTCGCGGCCAATAAAACAGGGATCGTTAACGAGGAAAACCTATTGACCCTCAGTAATCTTTCCGAAGCATACTACCGGAACAAACAGGTGGTGGAGGCGGAGAAACTGGCGCTGGCCTGGCTGACGGTGGCAAAGAAGAAAAATGTGCACCGGCCGGGCGCATCATTTGCCCTTACCCTGGCGTATATCGCGTATGACCGGAAACAATACAAGGAAGTGGCGGCCTATCTCGCGTATGCAAGGAAGTATAGTATGATGGGTAGTAACCAGTCGCTCGCCAATGTGTATGTGCTGAGTGGCAAGACTGCGGCGCAACTCGGCGATAGTGTCAACGCTTCAACTTATTTTGACCAGGCCTCATCGATTGCCCGTCAGTTTGATATCGGTTCAGGCCGATGGATCAGCCTGTATGAAGCGGGTGTTTATTATTATTCGCGGGGCATGTACGACAGTGCCGCCAGCAGGCTGGAGTCGGCCGTAGAACTGGTGGAGCAGGCTGCATTGAACCTGCTCGGTGGTGAGGAGGGGAAGAGTGCGTACAGCAATGATCCGAGAAAGGTGGAAATGTATTCGTTACTGACATCTTCGTTGTTGAAAACGAACCGCCAGAAGGAAGCCTTTGCGTATGCCAACCGCAGCGGCATTACGGGGCTGCAGGTATTGAGCGGTCCCGCTGCGGTATCGGGAGATGAAAATAAAAAACAGGCGCTTGCTGGTTTGAATGACCTGCAGGTGAAAAAAGACGCCCTGGCGAAATCGGCAGCGGCCATCCGCCCCGATTCTGTTTCCAGTCAAAAGATGCTGGCCATCATTGAGCAAACGAGGATAGTCGAAGCCGAGTATTCAAAATATGTGGAAGAACTGGTGGCAAAGTATCCGGAGATTGGTTTGTATTTCCAGCGGAATGCGAATCCGGATGACTTTTATAATTACAAGGGCGAGTTGCCCGATGATCTTGCGTTGTTATTGTATTTGCCCAATGGGAATGACCTGATGGTTTTTTCATTGACCAATGAAGATCTGTCTGTAGCGGTGGTCCGCATGAAGCCTGGAATCAATTCTGCGATTACTGCATTTAAAGCGCTGGCGAAGAATCGTGCGAAAGCCGCCGGGGGTAAGCCTTTGCAGGTACGGTCGGACGTGGTCGATGAAGAACCGGTACCCTCTAATATTTCCTTCAGGGATGTATCCGCCGAGTTATACCAGTTGCTCATCGGATCGGTGGAGGACAAGATCCGCGGAAAGAAAAAGCTTTGTATTATCCCCAACGGCAACCTGAGTAACCTGCCGTTCCAGTGTCTGGGTAAAATGGGAGATGACCATCAATTCCGCTACCTGCTGGAGGATTATTCCGTGTTTTATACTAACCAGCTCGACATGTTCCGCAATAGTCGTACCCAGGGCAACGTGGTGAAGCCTGTTATTTCGTTTGCTGCGTTTGGGGTGCCGGACCAGACATTACATTATAACCTTGATGAAGTGAAAACAATTGGTCGCATCATGGGGTCCGATTCAACCGTGTATGCGGATGGACGTGCAACTGAATCTGCCGCGCGAAGGAGCCTCCTCAATAAGAAGGTGGTTCATTTTGCCACGCACGGCACGCTTAATTACAACCAGTATAGCCAGTCGTACCTGAAATTTTTGCCCGATGCCGATACAACGGGTGGGCGGGATGGTAAGCTGACGATCGATGAGATCAAAAAATTACTGATTACGGGTTGTGACCTGGTTACCCTGTCTGCCTGCGAAACAGCCGTCAGCAACCAGTTGGTGAAGGGATGGAACATTTCCCCGGCCAATGCTTTCCTGCAGCGTAAGGTTCGGTCGGTTGTGGCTTCGCTGTGGAAGGTCGATGATGAGGCCACCAGCCTGCTGATGAAGGATTTTTACCAGAACCTGGGGCAGGGGATGGAGAAAGTGGATGCGTTGAGACTTGCCCAGGAGAAGCTGAGCCAGGATCCGAGGTATACCCACCCGTATTTCTGGGGCGCCTTTGTGTTATTCGGGGACTGGAGATAGATATACCCTGCGCAGGGTATTTGCCAGATGGATAAAGCGACTAAATTTCGTCATTATAAAACCACCAAAATGAAAAAGATAGGATTTTCTATCGCCGTACTCTTTTGTTTCACGAACCTGTTGACAGCCCAGAAGCTGCCGCGGATCCCTTGTTCGGCCGATATGTCGTCGGTCCGTTTCCAGAAAATTGATACCACGCCCGGTCGGGCCGTCACTGACAACTATCGCACCTGGGATAACGGGAAAGTGTTGCTGGTAAAGTTTATGCCAGGAGGCAGCAAGGCGCTCCGCGATATGGTGATGGCTAATGCCAAGACCTGGGAGATGTATGGTAATGTAAAGTTTAAGTTTGTGGGTGATACCGCGAAAACCACCGACCTGCGGGTACAGTTAGGCCGTGGCCGTGGGCATAATTCAAGTGTAGGGAAGGATGCCGTGTTTACTTCGCAGAAGGAGGCTACGATCAATTTTGATACATTGTATTTCGCGGATGTGAACTATTACCTCGCGAAGTTGAAGGGCAGGGGGGTAGCTGGTCCATACAGTTATGATAATGTGGATGAGGAAATGAGTGTGGATCCGTTTCACTGGAGTGCAAAGGAAGTGAAGAGGGTAGTGACGCATGAGTTTGGCCATTCGCTCGGGTTGTTGCATGAGCAGAGTTACCCTGATGCGATCCACTGGAAAAAAACGGATTCGGTTTATAATTATTATAAGGAAACACAGGGCTGGGATAAGGATAAGGTAGACTTCAATGTGTTTGAAAGTAACGACCAGTTTTCGACCAATGGAACGCAATATGATCCGAAGTCGATCATGCATTACAGCATTGAATCATGGCAGACGGAGGATGGATATTCGCTCGCTGATAACTACGACTTGTCGACCGGGGACAAGATGGTGATTGCGGCATTGTATCCGAAGAATGCGAAAATATCCGTGTACGAGGTCCCTAAAGTAGATATCACGCCTGGAGCCAAATTCCGCTTTGTGATCGATACAGTGAAGAAGGGTTTGTCGGTGTTTCCGATCCTTGACCTGAAAACAAACTCCAAACTCGGGACCGTTTACTTTGTGGTGAAGCTGGTGAACGAAGATGATTATTATGTGCTCACCCAGAATGAATTTTATAACTGGGGTGGGGTAGCGGCCTCATATGTGCAGATGAACCTGTTACCGAATTCGAAGGTGAGTTATAACAAAACGAAAAAGAACCTGGAAATCTTCTTTCCATTTGCCCAGATGCCGGACCTGGAAGGCAAGCCGGTCAAGATTGAATTTTCCGTGGTGCTGGATGACGTGAAGAATGGCCAGTTTAATAAACTGATGTATAATACACTGACGACGCCGTTGAGTTTAAAGAAATAATGGTTGGCGAGGTGCCAGGAAACCCATCAGCGGAGAAGCTAAGCGCGAACTGTTTGCTGATGACGGCTTGAATGAAATTGAATCGGA
>SDZZ01000111.1 GCA_004173255.1 Chitinophagaceae bacterium
CTTCCAGCTTGTTAATGGTATCCACCACATCCTTTACATCGTCTTTTTTCACTTCCCGGCCCGATACGGGGGAAATGGTCTTGCCGATGCGGGCATACAGCAGCCGCAGGTAATCATATATTTCGGTCATGCTACCCACTGTACTGCGTGGAGTGCGGGTAATTACTTTCTGTTCAATGGCGATCGCAGGGCATAAACCTTTAATGTAATCCACATCGGGTTTATCCATACGGTTCAGGAACTGCCGGGCATAGGAACTGAGGCTCTCCGCGTAGCGGCGCTGTCCTTCGGCGTAGAGGGTATCGATGGTCAGGGAGGATTTTCCTGAACCGGAAACCCCCGTTACAACGATGAGTTTATTACGGGGAATTTCCACTGAAACATTCTTCAGGTTGTGGACTTTCGCCCCCCTGATCAGGATATTTTCTGCGGAATTTACGGTCTTTGCGGTAGCGGGATTTTTCCCTTTTATTGTCTTTTCCATTATATGCCCGGCGAAGGTAAAGCCTTATCCAATGCGAATTTCATCGGAAAGTATTAACATTTACTTTGCAGAAAATGTTTAGTAACCTTACGAAGATTGTTTGGTCGTATCGCTAAATGCCCTATTTTTATTATCCAATATCCAAATTAATATGTCAAACCAAAAAAACACCCCGCCTATAGCATAATACTCTACTCTTTTACCGTTTTCCAGTTTTTATCCATTTCGTCCAATTAACCAATATCCATTTAACCACCTTAACCTTAGGAGTATTATGAAAGCTTTTAGCAAAAAAACCGACAACGAGTTAATCCACTTGTTCCAGGATGGCCATCTCGAAGCCCTCGAGGTCCTTGTGTTACGTCACAAAGACAAGCTGTACAGTTCAATCCTTTTTCTTGTAAAGGACAAATATCTCGCCGAAGATATTTTCCAGGACGCGTTCATCCGTATCATTGATACCATGCGCAGCGGCCGTTACACAGAAGAGGGAAAATTCCTCCCGTGGGCCGGACGCATCGCGCACAACCTGTGTGTGGATCATTTCCGGAAAGTAAAAAGGACCCCTATCATCCGCAACAGCGAAGACAAGGACATTTTTGAAGTGCTGAATTTTTCGGAAGACAGTGCGGAAACAATGATGATGAAAAGACAAAGCCACAGCCGCGTCCGCGAAATGCTCGACCGTTTACCGGAAGACCAGCGCGAAGTAATCATCCTGCGTCATTATGCTGACATGAGCTTTAAGGAAATTGCTGCGGCAACCAACTGCAGTATCAACACTGCGCTCGGTCGTATGCGTTATGGACTGATCAACTTAAGAAAGCTGATGGTTCAAAAACAAATTGCCCTGTAAGCTGTTATATTTATCTTTGATCTGATTCTGCTGATACCGTATTGTCATTCTGTATCTCCCGCTACACCCGGGACACTCCGTAAGGAACGTTCCACAACCGCTTGCCGGTAGCAGGCTTTTACAGAATGACACCAAATTGAAAGCCTTCCCTTTTTGGGGAAGGCTTTTTTTGTTTTAATGTGGTTTGTTGAATGAAGGGTGTAATGAATCGTCGGAGCTACGCGATCGGGAGCTGGTCATGGGGAGACGGTAAATTATTTGTTGGGGTACGCGAGCGTGAGGGCAACCAGGTTGCCGCGTCTGTACCGGGCAACGGCCTTTGTTATTTTATGTGGAGAAGTGACGGTATGCAGGCCTTGCCCGCTAAGGCCGCGTCAATCCTGGTTGTCCACACTTGTGGTTGGTCAGCTGATTGGATCCACCGCTGTGTGTTGAAGTCGGGCTGCGTCGCTGGTGCTCCTGTCGTTAAGCACTTGCCTGCCTCAGTCACCCCTCACCCATTAAAATCTTGAAGCTAACCGGGATGGGCAGGCGGCTTTCAATAATGTTGCCCTCCTGTTCTTTGGGTGGAGTTTAAAAAACAAATGGAATTGACGGCGCATTAGCGGGCAAGGGCCCGCGAGAGGTTTCAGCACCAAAAGTTTACACGCGGCCTTTGTCCGGTACAGCGACGGCAAACCATTTTTTTTTAAACGTCAATGAAAAACACCCGGCAATTATTTCACCGCCGCACCCTTACGGTTTGCTTCAAGACCAGCTCTCAGCCATGCTTCGAATTCGCGGGGATCAGGTGTATAGAATTTTGTTTTGACCAGTGCCTTTTCATCGGGACTGATGATGGCATACTGCGGCTGTGAGGTGGCTCCAAAGTTATCGACCTGGAACGCCGTCCATTTATCACCAATGGTCTGTATGGTTTTTTCGGATCCGTTCTTTGCGGTATAAACCTGTCGCTCATTTGCGGGCAAAAGGGTACGCTCATCCACATAAAGTGACACCAGGATAAAATCTTCTTTCATCATTTTGTCTACCACCGGATCGGTCCACACCTTTTCCTCCATCCGCCGGCAATTGACACATGCCCAGCCGGTAAAATCAATCAGCACCGGTTTACCTTTTTCTTTCGCCAGCTTAATCGCCTGCTCGTAATCAAGCAGAGGTTTATCGCAATTCACCGGCTCCTTGTACAGGCTGTAACATACCGGCGGGGGAAAACCACTGATCAGGGACAAACGTGCCGAAGAAGTATTGCTGAGTCCGGGAACCAGGTAAAGGGTAATCAGGCCAAACAGTACAATGAATGTAATTCGCACGGGGCCGTATTTTTTCGGAGGGGTGCTATGGGAGAACCGGATTTTCCCGATGAGATACAGCACAATGAGAATGCCAATGATGATCCATAATGCAATAAACACTTCGCGTTTGAGGATGCCCCATTGCTTCACGTTGTCGGCATTGGCCAGGAATTTAACCGCAAGCGCCAGCTCCACAAAACCAAGTACCACCTTGAGGTCGGTCATCCATCCGCCCGACTTGGGGATCGACTGGAGCCAGTTGGGGAACAAGGCAAATAAGGCAAAGGGCAAACCAAGTGCTATACCAAAACCAGCTGCGCCTGCAGTGAGTGGCCAGGCGCCACCATCAGCAACACCTGCAAGCAGGGTACCGAGGATAGGACCTGTACAGGAAAATGAAACAATGGCGAGCGTCAGCGCCATAAAGAAGATGCCAGCGATATTTCCAAGGCCGGATTTTGAATCGACCTTGTTGGCAAATGCCGACGGCAGCGTGATTTCGAAATAACCAAAGAAAGAAATAGCAAACACCACGAACACCACAAAAAACGCGAGGTTAAGCCATACGTTCGTGGAAATATTATTAAAAATATCCGGATTCGTTTTACCGGCAATATGGAACGGAACAGTAATCAGCAGGTAGATCAGGAAAATAAAAAAACCATACAGGACCGCACCACCCTTACCCTTGCCAGGCTTGCCGTTTTTCCCGGTAAAAAAAGAAACCGTGAGCGGGATCATTGGGAACACACAGGGGGTAAACAAAGCGATAAGTCCGCCAAGAAAACCCAGTAAAAATATGCTGAGGTAACTGCTGTCTTTTTTTATGGAATCGCCACTGTCAGTGACGGGATGGTCAATATCAATTGTCGGTATCAGGATCCGCGACGAAACGGCTGCCTGTCCGCCTTCAACACTCACCGTAAACGGTACCACCTGCTGGTAAAATTCATCGCCCTTGCCGATGTGGTAAGTCAGCTCTCCCTGCAGTTTTGCAGGAGGCGGCCCATCCCCCTCAAGCGCCACCACCCAGGTGACCGCAGCATCCTGTACATTAAATGCTGCATTTTCAAAAATGCCGATAGGTTTGGATTCGGTTTTACCATCGGCCGTGGTTATGGCACCCGCTCTTTGTAAAGAATCGGCGAAAATGATACTCACAGCCGGCACATCCAGCAGGACCTGCCCCGGTGCATAGATGTAAAACCCGCCGGTTGCTGCGGTTTTAAAAACCAGCTCAAACTTATCACCAGCTTTACGGCTGCTGATGTCCCATTGATGGAAAATACTATCCTGCGCAAAAACAACAACAGAAGAAACGACAAGGAGAAAAGTGAGAAAGGCGGTTTTTAGTTTCGGCAACATGTCCCAGGGGATTTTTAAAATACAAACGGGTTCTTTTTCAAGAACCCGTTTTATATAAGAAGCTCTTAAATGATCTTATTTGATAGCAACCGCAAAATTAACGGTTTTGGGAGGTAAACACTTCTGGTCATCACAGGTCTGGAAAGTCAGTTTGCCGCTGAGATTTGTTTTTGCACTGGTTTTCAGTTTGACCACCTGCACAAAATCGACTGTCGATGAATACTGGTTGGCCGAAACAGCCAGCTGGGCATCATGGAATTTTTCCATCTTACCCACTTCTTTCACCTTTCCGTCAAGCGTAAGCAACGGGTTGCCGGTAAATACAATCGCCGTAGGATCAACAATCGCATCATCCGGCTGCGTCTGCGAATAAAGGTGCCAGCCCGACTGGATCGTGGCCGTCAGGTGCACTTCATACGTTTTATCGGCCAGTTTTTTTGCCGTATAACTCCAGCTCACCGGATTCTGGGCATTTACCAGTGAAAGGGAAAAAACGGCTGCAAGAAAGAACACAATTTTTTTCATATACGATCTGTTGATAGGCAAAATTAATATCCAGGAACACAGTAAACGAACACATGGCGGTAAATTCATCTTAAAACTGCCATCGGCGGGTAAAATACCGGAATTCCGGGTTAAAATACATCGTTCAGACGTGATCCGCTGCCTTCGGGTTGCCTGATCGTCACACATGCTCAGCCGGCAACAAGCTGGCTGGCCATCAGCAGGTTCCGGATGATGGTCCGGCCGTCCGTATTACCCAGGGCGTCAGAACAGGCGCGCTCAGGATGGGGCATCATACCAAACACCGTACGGGTTTCATTACAGATCCCCGCGATCTGGCGGGTAGCTCCATTGGGGTTCGAGCCGGGAGTAAACTTGCCGGACTCATCACAATACCGGAAAATGACCTGGCCATTTGCCTCAAGGCGATCCAGCGTTTTTTCGTCGGCATAATAACGTCCTTCCCCGTGCGCAACCGGGATCTTGTAAATATTTTCTGAAGGGTCTTTAATAAACACGTTCTGGCAAACAAACTGCTGGTTGCTGTTCCTCAGCAGGGCACCAGGCAACAGCTGCGACTCGCAAAGGATCTGGAACCCGTTGCACACCCCAAATACCTTTCCTCCGGTCCTGGCGAATTCTGTCACACTCTGCATCATGGGACTGAAACGCGCAATGGCACCACAGCGCAGGTAATCACCATAAGAAAAGCCCCCTGGCAGGATGATGCAGTCTTCCTTGCTGAATGCCGACAGGTCGCGGTCTTTATGCCAGAGCATAACCACTTCCTGTCCAAGGTCGTGCTGCAGGGCGTCCTGCATGTCCCTGTCACAGTTGGAACCGGGGAAAACGACTACACCAAATTTCATATTCGTGCTTTGTTGTTTGAAGCGCAAAGATAAGGACAACGGACTGTAAAACGGGGCGCGTCAGTGGCGGCCGATTGGTAATTTATCACATCGGCAGGCCAGGTTGAAGTGGCGCACCAGGCTGGCTGCTACCAACCCGGCCCTACATACTGATAGGAAAGGATATAGGCCACCGTAAGCCAGAACAGGATCGCTGCAAACGGGCGCCAGGTGGAATAAAAATAGGTACAGGCATGGAAGGCAGCCATCGGGATCATGGCCATCAGCCAGTTTTCAAACGTATCCGTGGTATTCACAAAAGGCAACAGCAATGCCGCCAGCAGGTACAGCAACAATAAACTCCATCCCTTCCGCACATTGATCAGCATGCGCCGAAGGTTTTCCTGCACATAATACCCACCCACCAGGAAAGGCACCATGATCAGGAACACACTTCCGGCAAGCCAGGCCGACTGCTTCAGCGAAGGAACGCCCAGCGAGATATGCGGCATAAACTCCTGCCAGCTCCAGTGCCCGTCAATCACGATATAAATGGCATAAAAATAAAACGGCGTGGTAATGCCAAGCAGGCAGATCAGCCATTCAGTAATACGGAATGGCCGCATAACCGCCAGGGCAAGCAACACCCACACGGTAAATGTCAGCGAAGAAATAAACAGGAAACCGGCCACACCCAGTGCCACCCCGATATTAAAGATGGTACCCTTTGCATTGGCTTTGTTATAGGTTGAAAAGAGCCAGGAAAGTACCAGCAGCAGGATGGTGTTGACCAGCAGGGGCGGACTGAAATGATTCCATTCCGGCAGCAGCGAAGTGACCAGCAGGTACGCCATTCCGGGCAGGTAGCTGGACCTGGTCATCATGCGCTGGTTGTTCACAAAACTGTTGAGCCATACCGCCTGGGTAAATAACAGGATAAACGCCAGCAACGGATAGATGGACCGGAACGACTGCGCAACCGGATTCAGGAATTGCAGGATGGCATCGTACAGTACCCCGTCGCCGGGACGCATCGCTGGCGGATGGGGTTCGCTGAACATCGGTAACTTGATCAGTACACCGACTACCAGTAACACGAGCAGGTTGAGTGGGTTTTTCTGTTTGAATATTCCGATCACGGATGCTGGATATTAGGATTAATTGTATTCAAGCTTTGCAAAGCAGATATAGTTCCGGTACACACAAGGAATGATCATTTGCCGTGCACTGACCTGTTTGGCATACTTCGGCATAAAGTCATACCCGCGATCGAGGTTTTTTAATGTCGGGTTACGATTGATCTTGCCACCCGGCTCCAGGCTGAAGTCATTGAGCAGCTGGAGGCGTTTTTCCATATTATTAAAAAGAAAGTGAAGCTGGCCACCGGTGTTGAACAACTGGTAACTGATCAGGTCTTCGGTCTGGTCATCAAACTGCTGTTTACTGATCACGCTGTTCCATTCCTTACGACCATCCTTGTCGTACGAACTGATCACAATATTATCCGCCTGGTACCGCACATTCTGGTAATCGTTCCAGCGGTTACCCATGCCATAGATCCCATTGTAATAAGGCGAATAGGAATAATAATCGTACGACCGCATAAACGGCGATCCATACATATAATTATAGCGGTTCCACGCGCCACCCCGTGAGGTGGTATAAAATGCTTCACTGGCAATCAGGAAACCACCATCGCGACGGGTAATGATATTCTTGATGAAATAATCGTTGAACGCCGATTTGGTACTTGCATTGCCACGGGCCTCACGCCGCAATTCTTCCGAGAATGCCAGCGTGTCCTCGCGGACCACCTGGCCGGTTTGTTTATCCCAGATATAAAAATAATAACCCTCTACATTGCCCCGCCGTTGCGAGTAATAAAAAGAGGTGAGGAAATAACGTTTGTTATAATTATCCGGCTTGATGTGGATTTCGTCAAAATAAACCTTGTCACCGGGCTTCAGCTCATGGAAAGAAAAAGAATCGGCCTGTGCATATTTCACCACAAATGCCGATGTGCCGATGTTTTCATTATTTACCCGGTCAAATTTCGAAAAGACCATGTCCCCATCATTGTCGAGTGTGAACTCATCGAGGTAATCGTCGCGGTCTTCCATGGGCATGGCCAGCCGGCTTTTTTTCAACAGGTTAAGCTTATTGTCGAACAGTACCGTTGTTACGAGGTAGTTCTTTTTGTTCTTGCTGTTGATCTTAAACAGCATGATCTTGCTCTTGTCCTCGCTTGAGATGACCGAATAGATCTTGTTGTCGGCCCCGAAATTGACCTGCGTGGTATCGAGTTCCGTCAGTTCCTCCATCAGTTTCCCCTCGCCGTTTATTTTGGCTGCGGAAACATGGATCACATTTTTCTTCCGGTACTGGTAAATCATGTAGGCGAAGTCCGGGAAAGCAAAAAAATCGACATTGATTACGCGGTCATTGTCCGGCAGGTAGCCCTGGTCAATCCTGGCAACCTGTTTCATATCGTTGTCGAGAATGGAAATCCAGTTGCTGTTGCGGATACTTTTATATATCAGGAAATTACCATTGATCTTGCCGATGATCTCGAAATTGAGGCGGCGGCTATCGTCCTTATCCACTTCCGAGTACACTATTTTCTGCGCATTTGCTGAAAATCCCAGCAACAGGATCAATAACAATGAAAACCATGGCCCTCTTGACATAAAATTCTTTGTTTTAGCTTTTTAAAGTTACCGAATGAGTATCATACAGACGGTATTTTGTCTTCAAAAGATGCAGGGGTTCCGGACATTACATCAACGGGAAATGAGTTTTAAAATTGCCGTAACCCGCAGCCAGACGGCAATCTTTTAGGGGTTTGCTCGTTGTAATTGTATTTTGCCGTTACATTTGCAGATGTTCTGCAGTCAGCAAGGAGAACCAGGCCGGAACATTAACAATTTGAGATAGTGAAAACACCGACTAATAAAGTCTCAGCCGCAGGACTAATCATAGCACTGGGAATCATTTACGGGGATATCGGAACGTCCCCATTATATGTTTTCAATGCCATCATAGGCAACAGGATGGTCACCGAAGAGCTTATTATCGGCACCCTTTCCTGTATCATCTGGACACTGACCCTTCAGACAACAATTAAATACGTCATCCTGATCCTGCGGGCCGACAACCGGGGAGAAGGTGGCACGTTTGCCCTGTACGCCCTGGTACGTCGACGGAAAAAGTGGCTGGTACTACCCGCAATGATCGGCGGGGCGGCCCTGCTGGCCGACGGTATCATCACCCCACCCATGACGATCACTTCGTCTATCGAGGGACTGGCCGAACTTCCATCGCTCCGAAACCTGGAAACGAACACCATCGTAATAGTGGTGCTGGCCATCCTGGCTGTTTTCTTTTTCTTCCAGCAATTCGGAACCGCTTCCATCGGCAAGGTGTTCGGACCGGTCATGTTCATCTGGTTTACCATGCTGGCTGTGCTTGGCGCCATACACGTGCTCGACGACACCTCCATTTTCAAAGCACTGAGCCCGCACTACGCTATCCATTTCCTTAAAAATTACCCGGGCGGTTTCTGGCTGCTGGGCGCAGTATTCCTGTGTACCACCGGGGCCGAAGCGCTGTACAGTGACCTTGGCCACTGCGGAAGGGAGAATATCCGCGTCAGCTGGATCTATGTAAAAAGCTGCCTGCTGCTCAATTATTTCGGACAGGGAGCCTACCTGCTGCATAACCGTCGCGGCCTCACCATCACCCCCGCGCTGAAAGAATCGATGGGGATCAATGCATTTTTTGACCTGATGCCGGAATGGTTTATCATTCCTGGGGTGGTCATCGCCACCACCGCCGCCATCGTTGCCAGCCAGGCGATGATTTCGGGTGCCTTCACCCTCATCAGCGAAGCCATGCGGCTGAATCTTTGGCCGAAGGTGAAAATCCGCTACCCGTCAGAAGAAAAGGGACAGCTGTTTATCCCGGCCATCAACCTGCTCCTCTTTACCGGATGTGTGGGCGTTGTGCTGTATTTCCAGAAATCATCCAATATGGAAGCAGCCTATGGGCTCGCCATCATTGTAACCATGCTGACCACCACCATCCTGTTTGCCAATTACCTCGTACTGCACCGGGTAAAACCGGTATGGGTCTGGATCTTCCTTATAGGTTACTTCCTGGTTGAACTCGGGTACCTGATTGCCCTGATGGAAAAATTTGTGCATGGCGGTTACATCACCCTGCTGATCGGTGGTGTCATGTTCCTGGTTATGTATGTCTGGTTCCGGGCCCGCAGGATCAAGAACAGGTATGTGGAGTTTGTCCGGATGGAACATTATATTCCAAAAATCCAGGAACTGAGTAACGACCGGGCCGTACCGAAATACGCCACCCACCTGGTTTACCTCACCAGCGCCAACAACCCCAAAGAAATAGAACATAAGATCATTTATTCGATCCTGAACCGTAAACCCAAACGGGCCGATATTTACTGGTTTGTTCACGTTGATACGATGGATGATCCGTACACCTGCGAGTACAAGGTGGACCATATCATTCCGAATGACATCATCCGGGTCGACTTCCGGCTGGGCTTCCGTATGGAACCAAGGATCAACCTGATGTTCCGCAAAGTGGTGGAAGACCTGGTGGCAAACAAGGAAGTGAATATCATCAGCCGCTACGAAAGCCTTGCCAGCAGCAATACTGTGGGCGACTTCCAGTTTATGGTAATGGAAAAATACCTGAGCCAGGACAATGAGCTGCCGTTTATTGAACGGGTCATTATGAAACTGCATTTCTGGTTAAAAGAACACAGCCTTTCTGAAGAACGCGGTTTCGGACTCGATGCGGCCAATGTGACGGTGGAGAAATTCCCGCTGATTGTAGCACCGGTAACCAACCTGAAACTACGGCGGGTCGAGGATTAGTGATTTGAAGTCCATCTTCTTGCAGCTCCCCGCAATTCGTCGTATGTTGTGGCGTTTTTGTTAATGTAAATCCAATTCACTGGCCCGGCTGTTACAAACGGTCCCCTATCAGGTCATACCTTTAAACGTGGTATATGAAATCAAAACTCTACTCCTTAGCTTTCACTTTGTTGGCTGCCACCCTGCTGCTCGTGTCGTGCAAATCGGCCGAAAAAATGTACCAGAAGGGTAACTATGAAGCAGCCGTCCAGCTTGCCGCAAAAAAACTGGGCAAAAAACCACATGACGCTGAGCTCATCGAGATCGCGCAAAATGCCTACAAGTATGCCGTGGAAGACCACGAAGCACGCGTACGTACGTTAACCAATACCAACTCCGACCTGCGTTTCGAACGCATTTACCAGGAATACGCAAGCCTGCAGGGACTGTACCAGATCATCCGCAATTCACCTGCTGCATTTGAAGCAGTGCAGCCAACCGACTATTCATCTTACCTGACCACTTACCAGGAAGAAGCCGGTAATGCAAGGTTTGAGCGCGGACTTGCCCTGCTGGACCAGAACAACAAGCTGAGTTCGAGGGACGCGTTCTTCGAATTCCAGAAAGCGCTGTCGCTGAAACCAGGCGATATTGCCATCCGCCAGAAAATGGATGAGGCATATGCATCAGCCGTAACGAACATCGTGATTGAGCCCCTGACCCGGTTCGGTTACCAGTATACATCCTTCAACTACGATTACAATAATTTCAACTACAACACGCTGCAGTATGTAAACAATAACCGCGGCAGCCAGTTCCTCCAGTACTTTGCACCAAATGATGCAATGGCCTCCGGCGTGCGGGTCGACAATGTGGTTGAATTGAAATTCAGCGACGTCAACATTGGCCGGTACCGCGACCAGCGCAGCGTTCGCGAAGTCAGTAAACAGATTGTCGGAAAGGAAACGGTCATCAAAAACAATGGAAAAGACAGCGTGGTAAAAGAAGGGCGACTACCACTGGGAAGCAGGTTTCAGCACGTACACCGGTGACGAACGCGCACTGAGTGATGCGGATAAAAAACTGATCAGCCAGCGGGAACAATACCCTCCTTCAAACGACCAGATCATCAACCTGATCATGAATGAAATCCAGCATAAGGCGGAGTGCGGTATCAGCGATTTTTTTAACAGGCTGAAATAATCCTGGTTTCTCCTCACACAGTAACCGATGCCGGTACCGGCCAACAGGCCGTGTCACACTGGTTTAAAAAAATATGGATCAAAGAAAGCCGGTAATAATCTACCGGCTTTTTTGTGCCCTTGACGAACAAGCATACATTCGTACCAGGATCCATTCTTGTCAATCAAATCAGCACCATGCCATCACTCAATCGCAGGAAATTCATTAATGTTGCTTCCATGGCGGCCATCCCCGCCATCCTTCCCGTTATGGAAAAAGAGAAAAATAAATACCGGATCATCCATCATGTTTTCTTCTATTTGAACAACCCGGGGTCCAGGGCTGATATTGACCTGCTCATCGAAGGACTGAAAACATTGAAAGCCGTTCCTGAAGTAAAAGAACTGCTGATCGGCAAACCGGCACGAACAGGCAAGCGCGATGTGGTCGACAATACTTTTGACGTGAGTGAAATGATGTACTTCAAATCAGCAGAGGAACAGGATGCATACCAAGTACATCCGGTCCATAAGGCGTTTGTGGAGAAATATTCGCACCTGTGGAAGACAGTGAAGGTGTATGATATGGAAGTGCTGGACTAGTGTCGTAACGGAAGCAGCTTGTCATGCTGGAAGGATTTCATCCTGGAAGGATCTCTTGTCATCCTGGAAGGATCTCATCCCGGAAGCATCTCATCCCGGAAGGATCTCTTGTCATCCCGGAGGGATCTGATCATTACCCCACCGGTACCACATTCTGCGTTTTATTCTTCCTGATCTTTTCCGGGATCGTCAGCAGGATCTCTTCCTTCAACACCTCAACCAGCTTCTGCTTTACGAAATTCCGGTGCACAACAATACTCACCTCCCGCATAGGCGACGGCTTTTTGAAATGCCTGATCAGCTGCGCCTCGCGGCCCGTCATATCCAGCGTGGCCAGTTCGGGAATAATAGTTATCCCGTCGTTCAGCTCCACCATCCTTCTCAGCGTTTCAATACTGCCCGCCTCATAATCGAAATGACTGCTTTCGCGGCTCATTTTTTTCAGCTCGCACAGGTTGACAATTTGTGACCGGAAGCAGTGCCCCTCTTCGAGCAGCCAGAGTTTACCCGGATCGATGTCCTGCGGAAGGATATACGATTTCCTGTACACGGAATTTTTACGCGATACATACGCCATCAGCTCTTCATAAAACAATACAATCTCCTTCACCCCCGCATCCTGCAATGGCGTCACCAGTATCCCCGCATCAAGTTTCCCTTCTTTCAACCTGGTAATGATCGACTCGGTCATCAGTTCATGGATGACAAGGCGAACGGCCGGGTATTTTTTATTGAAGGACCTGATGAAGAGAGGTAACAGGTAGGGTGCTACCGTCGGGATAATGCCGATCCGAAGTTCGCCGTTGAATATCCCCTTCTGTACCTGGACGGATTCCAGCAAGCCGTCGCGACCGGCAAGGATTTTCCGGGCCTGCGAAATAATTTCAATGCCGGCTGCTGTGGGAATAACGGGTTGTTTGCTGCGGTCAAAGATTTTCAGGTCAAGCTCCTCTTCCAGTTTCTGGATCTGCATGCTGAGCGTGGGCTGCGTTACAAAACAATGTTCAGCGGCCCTGGCAAAATGACGCCACGTATCAACGGCAAGCACATATTCGAGCTGGGTAAATGTCATGGCTATTCCTCCAGCGTCACTTTGTGTTTACTCACCTTCAGTTTGTATCCGACCCCGATTTTTAACGCATAGTTTTCATCCGTATGGCTCACGGGGAAACCAAAACAGACCGGGTAGTCATATTCTTTTACATGATCGCGTATGGCTTCGTAAATGGTTTGTCCAAAGGGTCGTTCCGTATCTTTCATATCGGTAAAGCCACCAATAACCAGTCCGGCGAGTTTTTTCAGCTTACCCGCACGTTTCAGTTGCGAGAACATCCGGTCTGCATTATAAATATATTCACCTACATCTTCGATAAATAAAATCCGCCCGCGGGTTTTGAAATCCGAATCAGTCCCGATCACATTTACGAGCAGGGCCAGGTTACCTCCCACCAGTTCACCAATTCCTTCACCCGGGGTATTGAATTCATGCGGTTCGCAATGGTACTTTGCGAAGTCGCCGGCCAGCGCGCTTTTCAGCGACTGCACAAAACGGTTGATATAACCGGCGTTATTAAATGCACCAGCCATCGGCGCATGCATCGAGGAAATATAATAGTTGGTATACAGGTGCGTGTGCAATACGGTAATATCGCTGTAGCCGATCATCCATTTGGGATGTTTTCGAAACCTGGTAAAATCAATATCGTCAATGATCCGGCCCATGCCATAACCACCCCGGGCAAACAGGATGGCCTTCACTTCATCGTCGTCGATCATTGACTGTACATCATCCAGCCGCTCTTTGTCCGTCCCGGAAAAATAATTGACCGGCTCGCCGCCTACTGTTTTCCCAACCTTCACCTTAAATCCCCATTCCTCCGTCAGTACACGGATACATTCTGCCACACGGTCGTACGCCATATAACCGGCGGGGCAAACAATGCCGATGGTATCACCCGGTTCCAGGTATGCTGGTGTTTTTATCATATGGTCTCCGTCAGTTTAACTTCTGCAGGGCTTACATCGAGGGTATGTTTAACGCCACATTTCATTGCATAATTATTTTTCTGGTGACCGACCGGGAAATCAAAACAGACCGGATAATTGAATCGCCTCGTCTTTTCCAGCACGATCTCATACAAATCTTTTCCAAACTCCTCGTCAGGCGTGTCGGCCGGCTTCACGCGGAAACCGCCAATGACCAGCCCTGCCAGTTTATCCAGCTTGCCCGATTGCTCCAGGTTCCAGAACATGCGGTCGATACTATATAAATATTCACCTACGTCTTCCAGAAAAAGGATTTTGTTTTTTGTATCAATGTCCGATTTTGAGCCGGCCAGCGATTCAAGTGTTTTGAGGTTGCCGCCAACCAGCACTCCCGTTCCCCGGCCCGGCCTGTTTTTTTCATGCGGCTGTACCGGATAAATTATCTTTTCGCCGATCAGCGCCTTCCGGATCGACTCGGCCGTGTCACGGACCACCTGCTCGATGCTGGATGTATCAGCCGGAAAGGCACCACCCATCTTTGAATGGATACTTGCCACCCCCGTATTGCGGTTCACATACGAATGGATCACGGTGATGTCACTGAAACCCAGGATCCACTTAGGATGCTTGCGGAATTTATCCCAGTTAACCCGTTCAATGATCCTGACCGAACCATATCCGCCGCGGGCACAGAAGATGGCTTTAACCTCCCGGTCATCCAGTTGCTGTTGCAGGTCAGCCAGCCGTTCTTCATCCGTCCCCGAC
>SDZZ01000569.1 GCA_004173255.1 Chitinophagaceae bacterium
GAACAGGCTCGCACTGCACGCTTTCCAGCTGACGCTGACCGACGTGAATGGCGAAACCATAGCGCTGGAAGCCCCGCTGCCAAAGGATTTGCGGGCTACGTTGCAACAGCTCGAAAAGAGGAAAAAGAAATAATTACACCAGGAAGGATCACACGATTTTCGCTGATGACGAACTTCTCATCACGTAGTGAACTGGTGATATTGCTCCGGAAAAAACCCCCAGACGATTCCCGCTCAATGAAAAACCCTAACCCTGCGATTTCTCGAGTGCCTGCAGGATATCGGCTTTGATATCATCGATATGTTCCAGTCCAACGGAAATGCGGATCAGCCCCGGCGTAATACCCACCGCGTTCCTTTCCGCTTCAGTCAGTTTTGAATGCGTAGTCGATGCGGGATGTGACGCAATACTGCGGCTGTCGCCCAGGTTATTCGTCATCGACAACATCTGTAATGCATCCAGGAATTTCTGGCCGGCATTGATACCGCCACGGATTTCAAAACTCACAATACCACCGCCGTTGCTCATCTGCTTCTTTGCAATTTCGTATTGGGGATGCGTTTCAAGGAACGGGTATTTTACCCATTCGACCGATGGGTTGTCCTGCAGTGAGGAAGCAAGCTTCAGCGCATTGTCTGCATGTTTATCCATCCTCACATATAATGTTTCCAGGCTTTTCGTAAGCACCCATGCATTGAACGCACTCAGTGAGGGACCGGTATTACGGACAAACAGGTATAGAGGATTAATCAGTTCCTTGCGGCCCACCACTACGCCACCCAGCACGCGACCCTGGCCATCAATAAATTTGGTGGCGGAATGGAGCACCAGGTCGGCCCCGAATTGAATAGGCTGCTGCACCGCAGGTGTGGCGAAACAATTATCAACCACCAGCATCACCTTATGTTTTTTACAGAGGTCCGACAACCAGGCCAGGTCAATGATGTCAAGCCCCGGATTTGAAGGCGTTTCCACATACAGCATTTTTGTTTCCGGACGGATCAGGCTTTCGATGCCTTCCGGTTTTGCCATATCAAAGTATGAATACTCAATGCCCCATTTCGGGAGGTATTTGGTGAGAATGGTATGCGTGGAACCAAACACCGCAGATGCAGAAATGATATGGTCACCTTTGGACAGGAAGGTCATGAACGTGGAGAACACTGCTGCCATACCTGTCCCGGTTGCAATACCATCTTCTGCCCCTTCCAGTGAAGCGATTTTGCCGATAAATTCGTCAACGGTGGGATTGGAAAAGCGGGAATAGATATTTACATCCAGGCTGTCATCTGCAAAGGCAGCAGCCATGTCCGATGCCGTTTCATAAGTAAAGCTGCTGGTCAGGAACATCGGCGTGGCATGTTCTTTCTGGTTCGTCTGCTCAGTCTGTAAACGGATAGCCCTGGTCTCTGGATGCTGTGACATATGAAATAAATATCTGGATAAATAAGAGGGCAAAGTTAAGTGAATGCAGGGGTAATGGGACTGTTGACGGAGTGGTAAAATTTTTGCTTCAAAACGACCATCGCCCGAACATGAACCGTGCTTTATTGTTGCACGGAAGGCAGTACAAACCATTCAAGGGATTTATGGAAAAAACCAAACAAGTCTGGCTGGTTGTTTTTTTATTCGCCTTTTCGGGACGGGTTGCCGCCCAGGCCGATACAATGGCCCGGCAGTCTGCGTTCCGTGTGTTCCTGGACAATGATTTCATAAACCTCCGTGGGCATGGTTCGGACCAGGCTTACACCAATGGCATCCGTCTCGATTATTTCAACGTATTATCCGGCAGGCGCGGGCTTTTCAGCTGGATGCCACGGGCAGGTGAAAACTCAGTAAACACAACGGGCGTCAGTGCCATGCAGGTGATGTATTCACCGGAAGATCTCAAAAAGCGTCAGCCCGACTCGAGTGATTTTCCGTACTCCGGCGGACTTACAGCATCCTATAGCCTTCATTCTTCCAATCCCGCAAAAAAGTTCAGCCTCCGTTCCGAAATTACGGGCGGTGTAATGGGCCCACCAGCACTGGGCGAAGAAATGCAGCGGATGGTACACCGCATCATGGGTTTTATTGAACCAAAAGGCTGGGATTACCAGTTGAAAACCGACCTGCTGATCAATGTAGATTTCACTGCAGAAAAAATGCTTCATGAATTTGGCCGCGGGGCCGAACTGGTAGGTGGTGCAAATGCCTCGCTGGGCTCTATGAATAATGCTGCTTCCGTCTATGCCATCTTCAGGGCCGGCCACATCAATCCGTACTTCAATGGCTTCCTGGCGCAGACCAACGCATACCGCGGATCAAAAAAATTGTTTTACAATATAATAGTGTCCCCCAGGGCCGAACTGCAAATCTACAATGCGTTGGTTGACGGAGGTCTTTTCCGGCGCTGGTCGGGCCGTGACGTGTCCAAGGCAAATAGGCCCACACTTACCGCCAGCGAACTCAACCTTGGCATCGATTACGGCTTTGCCCTTTCGTGGAG
>SDZZ01000112.1 GCA_004173255.1 Chitinophagaceae bacterium
GCACCTTAAATTCCGCATCGGTAAAATTTCCATCGCGTTTGCCGGTTGTGCGGTCGGGATAATCGCCCGTAACATCATTGATCTTCTGACGTCCCAGCAACACATGCCACAAATCGGTGTAAAACTTGATCCGGTTCTCCGGGGTCCCGCCCTTCACATCAATACGACCCAGCCACTCATTCCAGGTATCCTGGGTCTGCTTTCTCACCTCTTCAAAATTCCAGGAACTACATTCGGTGTCCAGGTTATTCCTTGCATTTTCGATAGTAGTATACGAAAGGCCAATCTTCATATTGACCTTTTCCCCTTTCTTCAGATCATACAAAACTGCCACTGCCAGGCTATCACCTGTTGCCTGTGACACATTCGTTTTATGATCGGGTCCATTCCATGCATCCAGTGCATCAAATGACTTATCAAACCTGGCAACGAAGAAAATCTTCACATCTTTCGGACCCCCCCAGAAACGTTTGACGGTACTGAATGACCCCTGGATTTCCCTGTCACTGACTTTCGATACCTCGGCATGGGTCATTACATTATTAGATACATAACCAGCCAGGTTTACGATAAGCTGCGCTTTGGTATCCTTCGTATACGTAAACCGGTAAAAATTCACGCGTTCAGTACTCGTTTGTTCAGCCCAGATCCCGTTGTTGCGCAGGAACACCCGGTGATAGCCGGGTTGAACAATCTCGTCGTCGTGGCTGAACTTTGATTTCCATCCCTGCTGGCCCAGCGCCGGGTTCTCCTTCTGCGTTGCTGGCATCAGTTCAAAACCCATCACCATCCAGGCATGGATCTGCTCAAAGCCGAGAATTTCTGTTTCGTTATAATTATACGCGCCTCCATTCTGGTTTTTATTGCGGGTCATCGGCGCGCTGCTGGCAAGACCGAAAGGTGTACTACCAGTGATAAAAAAGATATCACGACCGCGATTTGTTTCTATATACGGGTCCACCCAGGTCACATAATCATTGGCCTGGTCGGGTGTCGGATATACCTCGATCTCGCTCAATCCGAGATCGGACCCTGTGCCATCCGTAACTATAAATTTTACCCAACTGGCTTTTCGTGCAGGAAAACTGACCGATTTACCATCGCCGTTTGCCGGGATCTGGTTAACCCAGACAACACTCCCATCACTGAATAATAATTTGCCCCCGGCTATATTCTCCTGCAGGGATGGCCGGTCGTATAGTACGATCCGGTTAATTTCCCTGGAAGCAGACCACGTCAGCTGAATCCACGGAAACCGGATATAACCCCAGTCAGTGGTTACTCCCTCGCAGGCCCACTCACCACTTCCATCAACGGCGATGATGCCATCCGTTGCACTTGACGCAGGGAATCCGTTTCGTTGGGTGGAAACAGTTACTACCGATTCCTTTGCAATGTTGCCGGTTCCGGCATACAGGGAGGAATAACTTGTCAATACGCACAGGCAGAGCAATGTTCTCAACTTCATAACAATAGTTTACAGGCTGTACTTCAGCCGGATAAAACGGGGGCGATACAAATGGGGAAACCTGCGGATGTCATTATCATAATCAAACGAATTGATATTGTAACTGACCAGCAGTTCACCCGGCGCGGAAAGTACGGGATGCGCCTTTGCATTGTAAGGAAACAGGTTTTTGCTTTCCTTGAGGTCGGCGCTTACATCATACACATCCTGGATATCACCAAAAGGTCCGTAAGGAGTTGTGCCCACCCGCAGACCTACCATATTACCAATCCCATCTTTCTGGAACACCATCAGGTATCGCCCATCAGGAAGGGCGGTCACGCTCATTTCATTTGATGCCCGGTCGGCAATTGTTTTCACTTTATCCACGTCGGCCGACCAGCCACTGCCATCCCAGAAACGCCACTCGCTGAACTCCTCTACCTGTGCGGGTTTCACGCGGGCCACCATCACTTCTTTGGTTTTTCCGCGCACGCCATATACATACAGGTACCCATCGGGCGATGGAGCACCGGCCGCGCTGGTATTGACGAGCAAACCAGCACCAAAGGAGCCAACGGTATCTATAGACCTGCCCTGCAGGAATGGGATGTCCAGTTGTTTTTTTGCGGCAAAGGGTGCTGTTGCATTCGCTGGCACCACTACCAGGGTATTCCCCTCTTCATGGAAACCAAATTTCTTCACATCAGGAAGATTCCTGATCCTGTATCCAAAAATATATAAGTCGTTATTCTTTTCCTGGTTGACAAATCCGTCACCCAGCCAGTAGTAATCACTCTTCCCCGTAGCCGGTGTTGCAGGCACGTAAAGGGACTTTGGTTTACCGGAAGCCGAGTCCCAGTAAAAATGAATGGAGGTCGAATCCGGCTGTCCGCCCCTGAGCACTGCCATGGAATTATTGATCATCCCGAATCCGGGTTTCAGTGAATCGTTCAGAATGTCACCAAACATGGTATCACTGAACCAGATCAGTGCTTCCTCCTTGCCCGCAGATCCTGGTTTTTCCGAACCACTTCTGGTTACTGCAAAAATCCCGTCGCCCCCAAACCATCCATGGTTGCGGTAAAACAGCGAAGACCAGTCAGGTGCGGCTTCCGCAGTGAACTCGAATTTATACCTCGCCGCGCTGTCGGCCGGACGGGCAGCAGTCGCAGATTCATTGTTGCAGGAGGTGAACGATATGACCGAAACCAGTACAGTTGTCAGCAGTATGATCTTTTGCATAAATGGCTGTTTAAATTTTAAGGTGCGGGTTCAAACGTGGACTCAAACACTTCCTTGTCGGTTAATCCGAATATAGTGAGGTCGATCAGTTGCACCAGTACCAGCCGGTCCCTTGTCAGCGTTTTAACTGTAAACGTTTCTGTCGTAATATTTGCCGGGTCAAAAAGAGAATGGTAAACCTGTGTAAATGTTTTTTCATCCTCGCTTAATGTCCAGCGGTCAAACACGTTAAAACCGTCGAAGTCGCACGCGGAAGCCCCGAAATTCACGTTGTAGGTACTGTCCTCATTCCAGAAAAAGATATTATCATTTTCACAGGCCTTTTTATCTTCTGCGGGAGGGGTGATCGAAGTCCACATCCTCGAAACCAGTTTCCATTTACGGCTGTAGATGGTTTGCTGGCCAGAGGTAATGGTATTCAGCGTGAGGTCTTTTTCCGCGGCACGTCCTTCATTGTCTTCAAAACGGAAATTGATACCAACCAGTTTGTCCACTTCTTCCCCTTCCATCTGGTAGCTAAAGTGGTATTCATAGTTATCCCCGCCGGTATTCACAGGTACGGCGGTCATGGTACCCGATCCACCAAACGAATTATCCCGCTCCAGGTTGATGGTTTTGTACATGCTCAACGATTTTACACCACCGGGTGCAGTGATGAACAAGGTAGCTTCTACCGTACGGCCCGACTTGGCGGTGATATTATCGGGAGTTAGCCGCAGCACCGGCATATTGGGGTCCTTATCATTATCCTTGCTGCAACCGGTTGCCAGCAAGGCAACGCAGGAAAGGATGGCGAGGAAGTTTTTTATTGAATACATATAACAACGTTTACTTTATGAATTAATAGCCTGTGTTCTGCACCAGGTTTTTGTTAAGGTCAATCTCCCGCTGCGGAATTGGAAACAGGTAGTGTTTGGCAGTGGGTGTAACACCAGGTTTGGCAAGCGGCACCTTTTGTTCCAGTTTGCCCATCCGTGCAAGATCGAACCAGCGATGGCCTTCGGCAACAAACTCGAGATAACGTTCTTTCAGGATCGCCTCGCGGAACTGGTCCTGGCTGAGGCCAACATAATCCGGTACGGTACTCAGTTCGGTAGTACCGTTGAACCTTGCACGTTTGCGAACCATATTGATATACTGGTGCGCTATGGCCGGCTGGTTCAGTTCATTATTTGCTTCTGCATAAATCAGCAGTACATCGGCATAGCGGATCACGGGGAAATCGGCCGAAGTTTCGTTCCCAGCCGGTTCGGCAACCCTGTCCCAGTACTTCTGGATATAAGGGCGGATCGTGGTTACAGGTCCGGCTGGATCATGGATCTCCGTGATAAAAGTAACTGCGCGGCGACGGTCATCCTGGTCATACTGGTTATACAGGTACTGCGTTGGCACCTGCCATCCCTGCGCATTCTTCACGCCTTCCACACTTAGTGCTGCTGGTAAAAGCCGCACCTGGAACTGACCAGCTTCCCAGAAAATGATCGCACCATTTGCATCACCGAAACCGACTGAAAAAATGGCTTCCTTACCATTCCGGTTGGCCAGCTTGAATACATCAGCAAAATCGGGATATAATTCATACTGGTTGGAATCAATGACTTTTTTTGCAGTGCTGGCAGCCATGTCCCAGTTCTCCATGGTCAGGTATACTTTGGCAAGGATCGAATTAGCTGCTCCCTGTGTGGCCCGCCCACCGCCATTTCCAGCCGTATAACTCAGCGGGAGCGCAGCAGCTGCTTCCTGCAGGTCAGTGATCACCTGGGCATAAATATCAGCTGCATCAGAAACTGGTGGCAGCACCGGGTTTTCTTCCGCAGTCAACAATGGGATCTTGCCAAACATCCGTACGAGGTTAAAGTAAAGCAGGCCGCGCAGGAATTTCGCCTCGCCTATGAGCCTCGACTTCAGCGCGGCATCCATGCTGATGCCGGGAATCCGGGAGATGGCAATATTCGCGATAGTAATTGCCTTATAGTTGGTGGCCCATACCTCCTGCAGTGCGCTGTTCTGCGATGTATACGTAAAGGTCGAAAGCTGGTCAAACTGTGGGGAAGCCAGCTGGTTGTTTTCCATTTCGTCCGATGCCAGTCCGGCCGCTACCCAGAATGAACTATGGTACACCCCGGCTGTGCTGCCTGTACTGATCGAGTTCAGGTAACCATAGATGGAGTTCACTGCCGAGATTGCATCGGCCTGCGTTTTATAATAGTTGGTGATAGTTACCTGGCTTTTGGGATCTTCCTCCAGGAACTTTTTGCAGGACGATAACGCCAGTGTAGCGATCAGTCCGGCCAGAATCAGTTTCGTATTTTTCATATTCACAATCTTTAAAAATTAGAAAGAAGCACTTAATCCAACCTGCAGGATTTTTGTTTGCGGATAACCACCAAGGTCCAGACCGACCAGTGTGGTACTCTGGCCAAACGTGTTCGCTTCCGGATCATATCCGGAATATTTGGTAATGGTGAAAAGGTTGGTTGCACTGACATACACCCGCAGGTTGCTCATTTTTATCCGTGAAATCACACTACCCGGAAGATTGTAACTGAGCGTTACATTTTTCAGTCGCAGGTAGGACGCATCTTCCACTATTGCCGACGAAAACAATCCCTGGTCAAGGCTTCCGGCAGACAACGCCCTCGGATATTTATCAGAAGGGTTGTCGGGTGTCCATCTTCCCATACCCGCTTCTTCCAGCACGTTGTTCTGTCCGTTGAAGTTGAGCAGGTCATAGTTATTGAAGTTGGCCATTTTGTTACCGTACGATCCCTGGATAAAGAACGACAGGTCGATGTTTTTGTAGGAAAAACTGTTGTTCAATCCGAAGGTGAATTTTGGCTGCGCCGAACCAAGCATAGTCCGGTCAGCTGCATCGATCTTACCATCCTTGTTCATATCCACATACCGGCGGTCACCTGCTTTTGCACGGGAAGCCGCATTGGGCGAACCGGGCTCTTGTCCCACCAAAACAGGGCTGGATGCGGCTTCAGCGTCTGTCTGGAATATACCATCAAACTGGTATCCGTAAAAAGTGCCGATTGAAACGCCGTTGCGAAGGAGGATCGCATTTTCCAGCAACACATCGGTTTCGCTGTTGAGCCGAGTGATTTTATTACGGTTAACCGAGAAGTTGATCGCCGACGTCCACTCCAGTGCACCCCGCAGGTTGATGGTCCTCAGGTCCAGGTCAATCCCGTGGTTTTCGATATTGCCGATATTAAGGAGTGTGGTATAAAAACCGGTAGTGGATGGGATCGGACTCGATAAAAGCAAATCAGATGTTTTCTTTTTATAATAGTCTGCCGAGAAGGTCACGCGGTTGCGGAACATCGAAAGGTCAAACCCGGCATCAAACTGCCTGGTGGTTTCCCATTTCAATGCAGAGTTCACAAACGAAAGTGGTTCCTGCCCGGTATATACTTCAGCACCGCTGCCGGTATTGAAAGCACCTTCGCCATAGGGACCCACCAGTGCAAGCGACTGGTAGGGAGGAATCGACTGGTTGCCGATTACCCCGTAGCTGACACGGAATTTCAGATCGCTGATCTGATCCACACTCTTCAGAAAATCTTCCTGGGAAGCCCTCCATGCTACTGCACCCGATGGGAAAAACCCATACTTCTTTCCTTCGGCAAACTTGGACGATCCGTCAACGCGGCCGGTAAGGGTAAAGAGGTACTTGTTATCGAGCGTGTAGTTCATCCGGCCCAGGTAAGAAACCATACTCCACTCCGATTCACTGTTAAATGGCTTCTGTGGTCGTAGTGCCGAAGCTATATTATGGTAACCCGTCCGGTTATCCGGGAAGTCAAACGCATAGATAAACAGTTTCTCATTTTCGAAATGCTGGAGCGTATACCCCACCACTGCATTTACCGCATGTTTGCTTCCAAAAAGATTGTTATAGGTAAGCGTGTTTTCATTCAGCCAGGTAAGCCCGGTCGTTTTGCCGAGGTTGGCTTCGCCGTTACTTGCCTGTGTCCGTTTCAGGAAGTTGGGCCCGAAACTGGCTTCTTCATTGGTAAAGGCATCTACCCCGAAGCTGGTACGGAACTGGAAATGTTTGTCAAAGTTGTACTGCAGGTAAGCGTTGCCGAGCAAGCGGGACAGCACCGTGCGCGAGCTGTATTCACGTGCTTCTGCGATTGGATTGCCCAATACCTTACCGCGGTCGTTTTCAAATGTGTATCCGCCGTTGACGGTGGAATCGTATACCGGAAGTACCGGGTTAAACAGCAACGAAGAAGTGACCACACCTGGTACAATCTGCCCACCGTTGGTGAGTACGCCCAGTGTGGATATCCGCGAATAGGAAAGCGTGGTTCCTATCGTCAGTTTATCGCTCATCTTCCGTTCAAGGTTTGAACGGAACGAATAGCGTTTAAAATCTGAATTATAAATAATCCCGTCCTGGTCGAACAGGGAACCCGACAGGGCATATTTTGTTTTATCATCACCTCCGGAAAACGATAACTGGTAGTTGGCCATCGGTGCACGACGGTACAGTTCATCCTGCCAGTCGGTGCCCTCGCCCAGGTTCGGCGGATTCACATATACCGGTGTTTGACCTGCATTGATCTTGCCTTCATTGACGAAATCGGCAAACTGCGCCGCGTTCATCAGTTTCAGTTTATTGGCCACTTTTTGTGAACCCTGGTAGGTTTCAAATTGAACCACACCTTTACCGGTCTTCCCCCTTTTGGTAGTGATAAGCACTACCCCGTTGGCACCCCTCGATCCATAGATGGCGGTTGCTGACGCATCTTTTAATATTTCGACTGATTCAATATCGCTGGGATTGATGGACGACAGGGGACTGATTCTCGGTCCTCTTGTCCCTCCTACGCTGACATCACCGCCATCGCTGCTGATGAGCAATCCGTCCACTACATACAATGGTTCATTCCCCGCGTTGATGGAACTTGTACCACGGATCCGGATGGAAGTTTCAGCACCGGGCTTACCGGAAATCTGGGTAACCTGTACACCTGCTGCACGTCCCTGGAGGGCCTGGTCAAGACTGGTAACCGGTACCGCTTTCAGTTCTTCCGACTTGATTGAAACAACCGAGCCGGTAAGGTCACTCTTGCGGGATGAGCCGTAACCAATCACCACTACGTTACTCAGTTCAGCCTGGTTTTCGGTTAACCGGATTACAAATTGCGTTTGTCCGTCGGACGGAACTTCCTTACTGATGTATCCCACACTCGAGACCATCAACGTGAATTTCCCGGCAGGGACAGTCAGGGTAAATTTGCCATCATTATCACTCGTGACGGCCGAGGCAGGATTTTCTTTCAATGACACGGTAGAACCCGGCAACGGTTTGCCCTCATTCGTCCGGACAAATCCGGTAATGCTGGTTGCTGGGTTTTGTGCGCGGATAACCGGGGAAAGGAGCAGGCAACAGAGGCAGATAAGCAGGTAGCCCGAGGTCCGGTAAGAAGCAAGCTTCATCGTTGTGCTTTTTAGGATGAGTAAATCGTTAGTATCGTTATGTCTATATGTTCGTACATACTACCTGACAAGGCAAAGCCCTGAAAGGCTGCATGGATTAGCGTGCAATATCTATTGTATAAGTAAACCGGTCGGCCTGGTAATAGCCCAGGTTATATTCAAACGGCCGGTCACCCGGGTCGCATACCACCCGTTTACGGAACAACAACGGGTCGCCTGGGTTTACATCCAGTATTTTGGCCATCTTCGCATCGGCGAGGATAGCACTGATGCCTTCCTTGGAAACAGCCGCCACAATGTGGTGCTCCTTCTCCAGTGTTTCGTAAAGGGGCTTGGAAAAATCATCATCCACCGTGAGACCGGTTCGCGGATGGAAGTAGGAGATGAAGTAAACAAGCGGGCCTGACTCAGGACCCTTTAAACGCTCCATTTTCAACACCTTATCCTTATCCCCGATCCCAAATAGATGCTGGATCTCTTTGTCAGGCACCACCATGTGGACCTTGATGCTGTAGTTGCGGAACGGAAGACCCTGTTCATCCATTTCATGGGTAAAACTGGTCCAGTTGCTGAGGCGGGTGGAGATATTATTTTTCGCAACACGTGTGCCCACCCCTTTCTTGCGGATCAGTAGGCTTTCGTATACCAGTTTGTTGGTTGCCTGGCGAACGGTGCTTCGGGAGATGCCAAGGTATTTGGCCAGGTTGATTTCGTTGGGCAGTAATTTACCTTCCCGGTATTCCGGTTTCTGGATCACCCTGCGGAGCATGGTCTCAACCTGCATATGCAAGGGCTGATTACTGCTGTTGTCTATCTTAAATTCTTTCAATGGCGAGTATGTTCGTACATACCAAATGTAATTAGATTTTTTTTCTGGCCAAATAATTTTCTCGAAATGACCAGACCTCCGTGGGTATTATAAGGTGGAATTGGCGTGCTATTTCCACGCCTGGCTGATCAGCGCGCTGGCAGGTGCCACCATCGGGCTTTCGCCAAACCGCGCTGCAAGTGCTGCATGCACCCTTGATTCTATATCCGGCACACAATCCGGGTTTTGTTCCAGCACTTCCGGATAAATTCCACTTTTCGATAACACGCGGGCGGCCTCCCTTGCGGTGGTTGGTCCCGACTCTACTGCCAATCGTTCAATGGTAATTTTCCGGAAACCTGCACCCTGCAGCCTGGTCTCAATTTCCGCTGCGTCGCTCATGGAAGTGGCGGTATCGTACGATGCTGGTACCGGATGAGTAAGGTATTGTTCGGCAATAGTCCGTGCAATGAACGAAGCAGGATTATTTTCGAGTTTGTCCCAGGTGGTGAATAACAACTGTCCGCCTGGCCGCAATACCCGGTAAGCTTCTGAGAATGCCTTTTCTTTATCGGGCACGAACATGTACCCGAATCCGCAGACAATTGTTTGAAATGTGTTCGCTTCGAAGGGAAGCTCACAGGCATCAATGATCCGCCACTCAATGTCAAGCTGAGCCAGTTTTTTTTCTGCGAAAGCCAGCATACCAGCATCGATATCGGAAGCGACCAGTCTTGATCCGGCCGGTATTCGTTTTCGGATCTGTGCCGTTACTCGACCAGTTCCGGCCCCGAGTTCGAGCACCTCACCCTGCTGTCCTTCGTCCATCCGGGCCACCAGTTCCCTGGCATACGGCTCAAAATAAAACGGCCCGAAAAACGCGTCATAATCAGTCGCTTCATCTCCTGGCATAACAGATATTTTTTTAAACAAAACCCGGAACAGGGTGTTTTATCAGGACACAGGGGCGGTATTCGCGATCTGCCGGCCCACCAACACGTAACAGATGATCAAAAAACACACCGCGTTTTCCATCCTTGAGCTTGCCCTTGTTTCAAAAGGCAACACCATCAAACAGACGTTGAATAATTCGCTTGCCCTTGCCAGGGCGGCAGAGAAGGACGGTTATACGCGGTACTGGCTGGCCGAGCACCATAATTCGGAATACATTGGCAGCAGCGCCACTTCCCTGCTCATTGGGTATGTGGCCGACAACACCCAGTCCATCCGGGTTGGCTCCGGTGGCATCATGCTGCCCAACCATTCGCCGTTGGTAATTGCCGAACAGTTTGGCACCCTCGCCCACCTGTACCCGGGCAGGATTGATCTTGGGCTCGGAAGGGCTCCCGGCACTGATCAACTGACGGCACAGGCTATCCGTTCCGATTTTATGAAGGCCGCCCAGTCTTTTCCCTCTGAGGTGGAAAAAATCCAGCTGTATTTTTCGAAGGAAAATAAAACATCCAAAGTACGCGCGGCCATTGCGGAAGGAACCGATGTTCCGTTATATATCCTGGGATCCAGCACAGACAGTGCCTACCTGGCAGCCGCAAAGGGTTTGCCCTATGCCTTCGCCAGTCATTTTGCAACCTCGCAACTTTTCAACGCCATACAGATTTACCGGGATCAATTCACGCCGTCGGATGTACTGGCAGCGCCTTACGTCATTGCCGGCATCAATGTGATCGTCGCTGACACCGATGAGGAAGCACAACGGATGTTTACCAGCCTCATCCGGATGTTTGTCGGGGTGCTCACTGGCAAAACCGATGGACTGCAGCCTCCGTCCGATATGACCGATGACCTGCAGGAGTTGTTGCACCATCCGGCGCTTGACCAGATGCTGAAATATTCTTTTGTTGGAAACAAGGAAACCGTGAAACAACAGGTTTCAGCGTTCCTTGAAGAAACAGAGGTAGATGAACTGATCAGCGTATCGACCATCTATGACATCAATGACCGGTTAAAGTCGGCGAAGTTATTTGCAGAACTGATGGGCGAAATTAATAGTGAAGTAACCAGCACCAGGACTGCCGGCAATTTGGTGAGTTGACTTCGCTATGCGGTTGTCCCGGGAGGTCTCCGGCTATGACAGCACGCATCAGTCATTATTTGCAGCTTTGATATCCAGCGTGATCTCCACATCCGGTAAAAGGTACAGCGTACCAGCCGGATCGTTATAACTATCCAGTCCCCACTGAAGCCGGTTGAGTTTGAAGGTTGCAGCCGTAAGGATACTATCCTGCCGCGCGGTGATCCGGGCGGGGA
>SDZZ01000570.1 GCA_004173255.1 Chitinophagaceae bacterium
AAGGGTGTTCACCTCTTCCCATACCGAACAGAGAAGTTAAGCCCCTTATGGCCGATGGTACTGCACCACAATGCGGGAGAGTAGGTAGCTGCCATATTTATTTTAAAAGCCTTTCAGTAATACACTGAAAGGCTTTTTTTATGCCCCGATTACAACAAGCACAAACAACAGCATCAGCACTCAACGATCATAAACAACAGCACCGGTACGCAACAATCAACAGCAATAGTACCTATACCCCCACAAGCACAAACAACAGGATTCGTAGGCAAGCAATGGCATACAATGGCATACAATGGGCCCGTACCCAACCAATAACAAACGCATAGACCCATACTGTACCGAAGCGATATCAGACCAAAGACCTGGTACAGCACGGAAGTGATGACAACCAATGGACCGGTACTGCACGGAAGTGCTGACAACCAATGGACCGGTACTGCACGGAAGCTACGACAACCAATGGACCGGTACTGCACGGAAGCGATGACAACCAATGGACCGGTACTGCACGGAAGCGATGACAACCAATGGACCGGTACTGCACGAAAGCGATGACAACCAATGTACCCGTACGCTACCGAACTAACGACATCGAACAGGGTCGATACGCTGAATCGCAATCAAAAGGATTGCTGCCACATGCAAGCGACGACAAACTAATGGGCTTGTACGGTGCCGAAGCGATTTCAGCCTTAATGAAGCCTGATCACCGTTGTCAACCTTTTCACATTTCCCCCGGTATATATCTACACGGTGTTTTCTCTCACAGCCGGATCCTGAATTTCATCCAGCTTGTAACCCGTCCCTTCACTAAACGAAAGTATTCAACCCAGGATTGATCCGCATGTAGTGTACCCGTATGTGCGTGATCGCAGGCTGCCTGGCAGGAACCTTCAGGATCCGCAACATGTTGTGATGGAGCATCCCTTCTGGTGATCTCGCCAGCTTTTTCACCGGTGCCTTCTCCAGGACCTGGGGATTGCAACGACATGAATGATGGCTTTATCAATGATCATTCCGGCAGGACGATATTCAGGCAGATCAGCCCCTTCACCGATCCTTCGCCCGGGGAGCTCACATTCCCCGCTCTGGCGGCAATGCCTCCGCTTGGTTTTATACCTTACCGGCGTCTCCGACCGTTCAAGAAGTCCTGGTTTGCCGTTTTCGCCAGGAACGGCCCAGCTCTGCTTGCATGTTACCTCCGGTTTATCGCCCTGTCCAGGATTATTACTGTTTTCCTGAGTCCGGCAGATCCCTGCAGTCATCCCAGGTGGTAGTTTCATTTACTAATCCCTCGATTGGCATCAGGGACTAGTTCGTTCCGGCTCCGGTGGTTGGCGAACTGCCGCCTGGTGTTCCTCCTGTTTATTTCGTCCCTCACTGTTTGATCTGTTGTTTTGGAGGGTAACCCTGTTGCACTGAACACCACCTCCAGGTTGCTGCCCCTCGATCCCTTTTATCTTCCGATCGACTTTAACTGCATTGATTATTAGAGGGTTAACAACGATCGCTGACTTCCCGATGGCAGCTGGCGTCATAAGAATAACAGGTAGCAGCCTCACATCTCGAAAATGTTCTGCTTTATTTTGCATAACACTGGATTTTGTAACGGGGAATCCCCTACATTTGCAACCCCGATCGATGGTCGGGACGCTCTCAAAAAGGTTAAGGAAGGAGGAAAAAAAAGAATTAAAACACACAAAAGTTTGCTGGTGTGTTTGAAAGCCTTACCTTTGCAATCCGCTCCAAAAAAACGGGGTTTAGTTCTTCTTAAATAAGTTGATTTTCATACCAGTTATCGGTTCTTTTCCGGGAGAGAAATTGAAAGAAAAAGTGCAGATAAATTTGGTTAGAAATATAAAGGCCCTTACCTTTGCAATCCGCTTGAAAAAATAGTGGGAAAAGGTAAGCTACTTTAGGGTAGCCAAGGCCAAAAGATCTTTGAAAGATTGGGAAACAATAGCACGCTACTCCGGTGCCACCGGGGTAGCAAACAAAAGGTAAGTCACTCGAACAAATTCGAATTGACTAAACGTTTAATTTTCTTTTTGAAATTTTTACTATAGTCAGTATCAAACAACATTTACAATGGAGAGTTTGATCCTGGCTCAGGATGAACGCTAGCGGCAGGCTTAATACATGCAAGTCGAGGGGCAGCGCAGTGTAGCAATACATGGGCGGCGACCGGCAAACGGGTGCGGAACACGTACACAACCTTCCTTTCAGCGGGGAATAGCCCAGAGAAATTTGGATTAATACCCCATAGTATATTGGTTAGGCATCTAACTACTATTAAAGATTTATCACTGAAAGATGGGTGTGCGGCTGATTAGATAGTTGGCGGGGTAACGGCCCACCAAGTCTGCGATCAGTAACTGGTGTGAGAGCACGACCAGTCACACGGGCACTGAGACACGGGCCCGACTCCTACGGGAGGCAGCAGTAAGGAATATTGGTCAATGGACGCAAGTCTGAACCAGC
>SDZZ01000571.1 GCA_004173255.1 Chitinophagaceae bacterium
AGGAAGGTAGACGAGCAACTTGGACGAATCCTCAAAACACTCGATGAACGTGACCTGCGCAAGGATTTCAACATCCTTTTCTCAACCGATCATGGATTTGTAACCTATGCCGGCAAGGATAATATAACCGAATTGCTGGTGCGCAATGGCCTTAAGCAGAACAAAGAATCAGAGGATGTGGTAGTAGCGGGTGGATCCATTCATGTAAAGGAACACGACAAGGATAAGATCAGGAAAATAGTAGCCCTGCTGCAGGCCCAGGATTGGATCGGTTCTGTTTTCACCAGGGGTGCAACAAAAAAGTCCACGGCCGGATGGGTCCCGGGTACACTTGCATTTTCGGCCATCCATTGGGATAATGCAGAACGGTCGGGCGATATACTGGCCGACTACAACTGGAACGACGAAAAAAATAGTACCGGTTATCCCGGCACGAGCATGGGTAAAGGGGTAGCTGGCCATGGAAGTATGAGTCCGTACGAAGTGCATATTCCGCTGATTGCTTCCGGGCCGGATTTTATCGCCGCAACTGAAAGCGGATTGCCTACATCCAACGTGGATATTACTCCCACCGTTCTTTTCCTGCAAGGGATAAAAGTGCCTGCCAGCATGGCCGGCCGCGTCCTGTCGGAACTGCTCACAGGTAGTAATGTAAAAAACACGGAAGTTAAAGTGCAGCACATCACCACCTCCGTAAACCTGCCATCGGGAACTTACAACCTGGACTTGCAGGTATCGGTGCTGGGAAAATACAGGTACATTGATTTTTCGAAGGTGACGCGGACTTCATCAACCGCCAGCGCGGGAAATTAAAGGGCATTGTTTTTGAAATGGTATAGCCAGGGCCAACGACCCTGGTTGTACCATTTTCTTTATCCCCGCACCAAAAAAGCCTTTATGAAAGTAAAATCCCTGTTTGTTTCGTTCTGCGCCTGTGCCATTCTTGCCGTTACCATTGCGTTTAAGGCCCAGGGCCGGCAGCAGCCGGTGCTTCCTGACCCGGAAACCGGTGTACTGGCATCCGGCGGTTTTACAGATGCCGAAATAAAAGCTCCGGATGTAGAGGCCTGGTTTTTCCGGGCAGTAAGTGGTTACCCGGCAGCCATTGCATTCGAGCCGGTTGTGCTTTTCAAAAACGGTGAATACTACGATGTGGGCGAAGACCCGGTTGAGTCGATGGACGTGGAAGCGGAAAAGGCAAAACGACCAAAGGCCTGGGGGAAATGGCGGAAAGCGGGCGACACCTGGTACCTCACCAACAGCCAGGGAAAGGAACATGACTACAAACTTGGATCGGGCAACTGGTTTCCTGCATTTGCCTATACCGGTTCGCCCAAACTGAAAAAAGCCTACGAAAAGACCAGCGGTGGCGACTATGGTAACGGAACCAACGCCCTGTTTAAAAGCCGCATCAATTTTATTGATGACACTCATTTTACGCAAGGTGAGGAAGGTGGTGTGATCACTCCCAACTCAACTGCCTGGAATAAAACGGCCGATGCAGGCACCTACAAAATCAAGGGTCACAGCATCGAAATGACCCTGAACAGTGGCAAGGTCGTCAAACGATCTTTTGCGTTCGGCGCTTCCGGCACGCCTCCCAAGGCAACCAGTGATATGATCTTTATCGGTGGTGATGCATATACCGATCAGGATTGATTTGTACCCTCCTTTAATTCCATAGGAATGCCAGTTGGCCGGTATGGCTCCGGCCTATTGTGCCTTCAGGTCATCATTGTTGATGCCCCTTTTCCTCGACACCGATTCCGACAGCTTACCAAAATTCCAGCGCACGCTCATATTTACTGATCGCTGGAGATTCCGATTTTCCGAATAGAGTTTGAAGTTTACGTCAGACGAACGGCTGATATAGCTGAAGTATTTAGTAAAAAAGTTATTCGCCGAAACCGCAATGGTGATTTTGTTTTTAAAGAGTTTGTAGCTGGTGCTGGCGTTGTAGCTGCGGAAGTAGCCGGACTGCCCCTGCAGTTGCACATCCGGACGCGACACGAATCCGGAAACGGACGCACTCCACTGCGGTGTTACCTGGTAGGAGCTGTTAATGTTCAGGTAGCCTCCGACGCCATGGTTATCCTGCGATTTATCGAATCGGTTCCTGATGCGGACATAACGGCCGTTGGCCCCGGCTGACAGGCTCCACAACTTTGTGACTTTGGTCGACAGATTAATCACAAAAGTGGTGGCGCGGTTAACTCCGGCATTTGCTATAAGCGCGCTGGTGATTCCGCTCTGTTCATCGAAGGACGTATAATTGATGATCTGCCTGTTGTTGAACGCCTGGATGAAACGCATGCTGATGCTGGTTTTTCCCTTAAGCACGGTGTAGCCCAGTTCGCCTGTATTGGTCATTTCGGGGCCAAGGTCCGGATTTCCGTAGCGGATATTGAGCGAATCGATATTGGATACAAAAGGATTCAGGTCCCAGATGTAAGGACGCCTGAGCCTTCGGCC
>SDZZ01000572.1 GCA_004173255.1 Chitinophagaceae bacterium
CGGTGGCATCATCGTCTTTTACCGCTTCCAGTTGGCCGGGCGGAAGGGCCGGGGGCTTCCGTGATGGGGATCCGTCAGGGGGAAAAAATATTGTCCTGTCGAAGACAACAGTCGTCTCCGGACGCCAACTGTTTCTTGTCATGTTCGAAAACAACTGCGTCTTCGCGGAGGTCAATTGTTTTTTGTCATGTCGAAGACAACTGGCCCTTCCGGACGTCAAAGGTTTTTTGTCATGTCGAACACAACTGGACCTTCCGGACGTCAAATGTTTCTTGTCATTTTTAAGACAACTGGTGCCTTCAAAAAATGAAAGGAACGAAAGGATCAACGTGAGCAAATTAATCCTTCAGGTCCAGCTTTATCTGCAACTCATCAAACTGTTTGTCATCGATGGATGCCGGTGCATCCAGCATCACATCGCGACCCGAATTATTTTTCGGGAACGCGATAAAGTCGCGGATACTTTCACTGCCACCAAGGATGGCGCAAAGCCGGTCAAACCCGAAGGCGATACCTCCATGCGGGGGTGCGCCATATTCGAATGCACCCAGCAGGAAGCCGAATTTATGCAGTTGTTCCGCTTCATCCATTCCCAGTGCAGCAAACATTTTTTCCTGCAGTTCACGCTGGAAAATCCGGATAGAACCACCACCAATCTCGTTTCCGTTCAGCACCATATCATAGGCATTTGCCTTGATATTGGCATAGGGATGTTTGAGGTATTCAGCCGCGTTATGGATAACGGGATCGTTCCCGATCATGGTTTCAATATCGGAAGGTTTGGGAGAAGTGAACGGATGGTGACGGGCTACCCAGCGGTTTCCCTCTTCATCGTATTCGAACAGGGGGAAGTCCAGTACCCACAGCAAACGGAAATCATCTTCCTTGCGCAGGCCAAGGCGTTTGCCCATTTCGAGGCGGAGCTCGCTCGATGCTTTACGCGTACGCTCTTCCGCACCTGCCAGTATGACCACCAGGTCACCCGCTGCTGCGCCGGCAGCCCGGGCAATAAGGATCAGTTTTTCTTCGCTGTAAAATTTATCGATGCTGCTCTTGTAAGTGCCGTCCACATTGACTTTGATATATGCAAGGCCTTTCATGCCGATCTGCGGGCGTTTTACCCAGTCGGTCAGTTCGTCCAGTTGTTTACGCGTGTACTCACTTGCCCCGGGAACCGCGAAGGCAATCACTGTTTCCGCCTCATTGAACACCGGAAAGTCGCTTTGCAGTACGGCCGGGTTGCTGAGGGCAGATAATTTTTCCGGGAAAGTATGTGCCGGGAATTTCAGGTTGGCCAGTTTCATCCCAAAACGGATATCCGGTTTATCATTCCCGAATGTCCACATCGCATTTTCCCAGGTCATGCGTTCAATCTGGTCTGTATAGTCAATATCCTTTACATCTTTGAAAACAGCGCGTACCATTCCTTCAAACATGGACAGGATATCTTCCTGTTCAACGAATGCCATTTCGCAGTCGATCTGGGTAAACTCCGGTTGCCGGTCGGCCCGGAGATCTTCATCGCGGAAACATTTTACAATCTGGTAATAGCGGTCATATCCGCTAACCATCAGCAGTTGTTTGAATGTCTGGGGTGACTGCGGCAATGCATAAAACTGCCCTGGATTCATCCTCGATGGTACTACAAAATCGCGGGCACCTTCCGGCGTGGACTTGATGAGGAACGGGGTTTCAATATCCATGAACCCCTGGTTGTGCAGGTAGTTGCGCGCTGAGCGGTTCACCGCATACCGGAGTTCAATATTTTTCTTAACCGCATTCCGCCGAAGGTCAAGGAAGCGGTATTTCATACGCAGGTCATCCCCTCCATCGGTATTATCCTGGATAGTAAATGGCGGTACGGCTGATTTATTAAGGATCCTGAATGAGGTAACCGTGATTTCAATATCGCCCGTGGGAATGTTGGCGTTCTTGTTGCTGCGCTCGCGCACAGTACCTGTTACCTGCAGTACGTATTCACGACCCAGCGGGTTGGCTTCCAGTTGTGTAGCCAGGTCTTCCCCGAACACCAGCTGGGTGATACCATAACGGTCGCGTAGATCCACGAAACTCATGGCAGCGCTGATCTTGCGCACAGTCTGCACCCATCCTGCAAGGGTTACTTCCTTTGAAATATCGCTGCTTCTCAGTTCGCCACAGGTAAAAGTTCTGAACATAATCAATCAATAATTAATCCGGTTAGGTATAGATGAAAGACACGGCCAATCGCATAGCGTCCTGTCCGGGCCCAACACGGTGCGGGTGACAGGGGTCTGGCCGGACCAGGCTCTTTCGGCCGGCAAAGATAGCAAGGGAGGGCCTCCTGACCTCATTTCAACTGGCTTTTTTCGGGTGTTATGTAATCCCTTCCTTACCCGCATCCTGCATACACAACCACCGCCAAATGAGAAAGATCCTACCGGTCCTTTTAGCCCTCCTGTGTTTCTGCGTAAACAGCCATGCCC
>SDZZ01000573.1 GCA_004173255.1 Chitinophagaceae bacterium
AGCAGGTAACCGATTTTATTTGGCAGCGATTTGAAGTACCAGATGTGAACAACAGGCACCACCAGTTTGATGTGGCCCATCCTTTCGCGACGTACTTTCTTTTCGGTTACTTCAACACCGCAACGGTCACAAACGATCCCCTTGTAACGGATCCTTTTGTATTTACCGCAGGCGCATTCGTAATCTTTTACCGGTCCGAAAATCCTTTCGCAGAATAAACCATCCCGCTCAGGTTTGTAGGTACGGTAGTTAATTGTTTCAGGCTTTAACACCTCGCCGTAGCTTCTTTCCAGGATTACATCCGGGGAAGCCAGACCGATGGTGATCTTCGAAAACGTAGGCCTTGGACGATTTTCTTTTTTGATAGCCATAATCGTATTGACGATTTAAATTTTTTAATAAAATGCAGGGCAGCTGACTGGAAAACCTGACGGGTAGAGGCTTTGCGGCCTCCACCCCGGTTAAATATGCTTAGTCAAACTTCAGGTCAAGACCAAGTCCCCTCAGCTCATGCACAAGAACGTTGAAGGATTCAGGAATACCCGCCCTTGGAACGTTATCACCTTTCACGATCGACTCGTAAGTCTTCGCACGACCGATGATATCATCCGATTTCAGCGTCAGCAGTTCCTGCAGGATGTTCGAAGCACCATATGCCTCGAGCGCCCATACTTCCATTTCCCCGAAACGTTGTCCCCCGAACTGGGCCTTACCACCAAGCGGCTGCTGGGTAATAAGACTGTATGGTCCGATAGAACGTGCGTGCATCTTATCATCCACCATGTGGTGCAGTTTGATGATATAAATGATACCCACCGTCGCTTTCTGGTGGAAACGTTCACCTGTTTCACCATCGTACAGGTAGGTGTGACCAAACTTAGGTAAACCTGCTTCGTCACAGAACTTCTCGATCTCTTCGGTGCTTGCACCATCGAAGATCGGTGTGGCGAACTTCAGTCCCAGTTTTTCACCGGCCCATCCGAGTACGGTTTCATAGATCTGTCCGAGGTTCATCCGGCTTGGTACACCAAGCGGATTCAGTACCACATCAACAGGCGTTCCGTCTTCAAGGAACGGCATGTCTTCCTGGCGAACAATCTTTGCAACGATACCCTTGTTACCGTGGCGTCCGGCCATCTTGTCTCCCACTTTCAGCTTACGCTTGATGGCGAGATAAACCTTGGCAAGTTTCAATACACCGGCTGGTAATTCGTCACCGATGGAGATGTTGAACTTCTCCCTCTTGTAACGACCGAGTTCTTCGTTGAATTTAATATTGTAGTTGTGAAGTAACACGTTGATCTGGTCATCAACTTTCTTATCGCCTGTCCAGCCCAGCGGGTTGATATTGGCGTAGTCCAGTCCTGACAGGTTCTTCGTAGTGAACTTGGCGCCCTTGCCGATCTGGATCTCACCGAAGTTGTTGCCAACACCAGCTGATACATGTGCGGTCAGTAAGGTAGTGAGCTTTTCCAGCAGCACTTCCATCAGGTCGCTTTCATTCTTTTCGTGAACCTTTTCCAGTTTTTCAATCGCTGCCTTTTCACGAACCTTAGCGTTCTTATCTTTCTTGGCGCGCTGGAACAGCTTCTTTCCGATGATGACACCTTCCACACCATTCGGTGCTTTCAGTGATGCATCTTTCGCATCGCCGGCTTTGTCACCGAAGATGGCGCGAAGCAGTTTCTCTTCCGGTGTAGGATCCGATTCACCTTTAGGGGTGATTTTACCAATCAGGATATCTCCTTCCTTGATAGTGGCTCCCACGCGGATGATACCGTTTTCGTCCAGGTCCTTCGTCGCTTCTTCCGAAACGTTCGGGATATCCGGAGTCAGTTCCTCTTCACCCAGTTTTGTATCACGTACTTCCAGTTCATATTCAGAAATGTGAACTGAAGTAAACATATCTTCTTTCACCACGCGTTCGCTGATTACGATCGCATCCTCGAAGTTGTAACCCTTCCATGGCATGAAGGCCACTTTCAGGTTTTTACCGAGGGCGAGCTCACCATTCTGCGTTGCATAACCTTCCGTCAGGAAGTCACCCTTTTTCACCTTCTGGCCTTTCTTAACGGCAGGCTTCAGGTTGATACAGGTTTCCTGGTTAGTCTTGATGAATTTGGTCAGTTTGTAAACGATCAGGTCTTCTTCGAAGCTCACCAGTTTTTCCTGTTCGTCACGGTCGTAACGTACATGGATTTCATTGGCATCCACGAATTCAACAATACCGTTTCCTTCAGAGTGGATCTGGATCCTTGCATCACGGGCAGCTTTACCTTCCAGACCGGTACCAACTACTGGTACATCCGGACGGAGAAGTGGTACAGCCTGGCGTTGCATGTTGGATCCCATCAGCGCACGGTTGGCATCATCATGCTCCAGGAACGGAATCAGTGATGCGCTCAACCCTACGATCTGGTTAGGGGCAACGTCCATGAATTCAACATCGGCCTTGTCCAGGAT
>SDZZ01000574.1 GCA_004173255.1 Chitinophagaceae bacterium
GTTGAAGTATTCCACTCCGCCTGTGCCTGCTTTCTAATACTGTCCGGTCTTGGTACCGAACCAACCGGTTCCGTCTGTTGCAGCTGCCTTGTGCTATCCGGTTGTGTTTCCGACCGAACCGGTTCCGTTTGTTGTTGCTGCCTTGCGCTATCTGGTGCTTTGTTGGAGGCCACCGACTCCGCCTGGACCTGCCTGGCGCTGTCCGTCAGCCCTTTCGAAACGCTGGCCCCTGTTTGTACCTGTACCCCCGAACTGTCCCGCTGCTCCTTCAACAAAACCGTGTCGGGCTTTGCTGGCTGGCTGCGGGTTTCCTGCTTTGCTTCTTTCTTTACCTGGCTTGAAGACAAGGGAAGCGGAACCGATTGTACCGTCCCGGTGGTGGTCACGTCCTTCAGAACCGGATCTTTCTGAGCATCCGGCGCGGGCTGGATCCTCACCATGGTGAATCGCAATGACGGATCATCTGTTGCCTTTGCCAGTATATCGGTAAACCGACCCACTGTCCTGGGCTCTGCCCGAAATGTCCCATTGGTTTTTTCGGCCCGGATACTCTGGGCATCCTGGGTTTCATCCAGCTTCCAGGTGTCGGTTCCCCCGTCCGTAAGTACGTAACCATGGTCCCGTCCATTCATTGGCATCCGGAAAAGCTGGTCAGGATAACGGTTCTGGGGAAAACCAACACGCAGCAGATAGGTACTGTCGGCCAGTTGTGGAAGTATTATATAGCCGCTATTGCCGGAGCTGTAAGTACGGTCATCAAGCTTAACGAAAAATGGCTGGGCAGATTCGAGGTACACAAAGAAGGGCCGCTGCGAAAAGGCAAGGATGGATAAATGGGCAAACAGGGCAAGGCTCAATAACTTCTTCATTCAATTCTCAGTTATAGCCAAAATTAACTCAAATAAGGCTATCGTCCTGTTAAACGAATGACCTTTCATCCTAATTTGGCCGGCCGGATCGACAGACCGGATACATTTGCTTTTAATAAAACTGAAACGATGAACAGATTGATTTTACTGGCGATTACCTTAACCATTGCCTCCGCAGCCCATAGTCAGCAGCCTCCGGCCGACAACAGCTGGACCAAAGTGTACCGTGCATCAGCAACAAGGATCAATGACCTGGTGCACACAAAGCTTGATGTACGACCCGACTACAGCAACTCGCATCTGTACGGGAAAGCATGGATCACCCTGCAGCCCCATTTTTATGCAACCGATTCGCTCAACCTGGATGCGAAGGGGATGGAGATAAAAAAAGTAGCCATGATCAATGGTACCAAAGAGCAGCAATTGAAATACGATTACAACGATTTCAACCTGCGCATCAATCTTGGCCGGAATTTTAAAGCCGGCGAAAAATATACCGTGTACGTGGAGTACACTGCCAAACCGGATGAGTTTGAAGAAAAGTACCAGCGCAACCAGTTGCTTGGCATCAAAGGCCTGTATTTCATCAATCCAAAAGGCGAAGAAAAAGACAAACCGACACAAATCTGGACACAGGGTGAAACCGAATCCAACTCGGCATGGTTCCCCACCATTGATGCCACCAACCAGCGCTGCACGCAGGAAATCACCATCACCGTTCCGGAGAAATATGTCACCCTCAGCAACGGTAAACTTGTTTCACAGAAAAAAAATTCAGACAAGACCCGCAGCGATTACTGGAAAATGGAATTGCCCCACGCACCTTATCTTTTTTTCATGGGCATCGGCGACTATACCGTAGTAAAAGATTCGTGGAAAGGCAAGGAAGTGAATTATTATGTAGAGCCCGAATACGGTGCCGTGGCAAAAAAGATTTTTGGCAACACTCCCGAAATGATGACCTTTTTTTCGAAGATCACCGGGGTTGATTTCCCCTGGGTAAAGTATTCGCAGATCACGGGTCGCGACTATGTTGCAGGTGCCATGGAAAACACAACCGCCACCATTCACCAGAATTTTGCACAGCAGGATGCACGCGAGCTGATCGATGGTAACAGCTGGGAAGGCACTATTGCCCACGAACTGTTCCACCAGTGGTTTGGCGATTACGTTACCACCGAAAGCTGGAGCAACCTGACACTGAATGAATCTTTTGCCGACTACAGCCAGACACTCTGGAGCGAATACAAACAGGGCAAGGATGCCGGTGATGCGGAAAACTACCAGGGACTGCAGGGATACCTTCGCAGCCATTCGGAAGATAAGAACCTGGTCCGGTTCTACTACCAGGACCGCGAGGAAATGTTCGATGCAGTCAGCTACCAGAAAGGCGGCCGCATTCTCCACATGCTCCGCAACCTCGTCGGTGACTCCGCGTTTTTCAGGTCGCTCAATGTATACCTCAACACGAATAAATTCAAATCGGCCGAGGCCCACCAGCTCCGCCTCGCATTTGAGGAAGTAACGGGGCGTGACCTTAACTGGTTTTTCAACCAGTGGTATTTCAGCAACGGAAACCCCGAAGCAGAAATC
>SDZZ01000113.1 GCA_004173255.1 Chitinophagaceae bacterium
TTGACCCTGCGGGGAAATATTGCGAAAAAGATCGGCTTCTTTGCTTACATGACCGACAACCAGGAACGTGACCCGGCTTACGTACAGGAATATATCGCGCAACGCAGTGCGGTGCCGGGCACCGGTTTTTTTAAACCATTCAAGGACCCGGGTGGGGTGGACTATTTCGACGCGCGCGGTTATTTTACCTTCAATGCCGCCAAATACATTGATGTTACTTTCGGGTACGACAAGAACTTTATCGGCAACGGCTACCGCAGTCTTTTCCTGAGTGACTTCGGTGCCAATGCACTTTTCCTCAAGCTCAACACACGCATCTGGAAATTCAACTACCAGAATATTTTTATGGAGCTGCAGAATGCGCATATTCCCGGGGGCGACAAGCTCATCGGTAAAAAATATGCAGCCATCCACCATCTCGATGTGAACGTAGCGCGTGGACTTAATATCGGTCTCTTTGAAGGCGTGGTATTCGGCCGTACCAACCGTTTTGATTTTGGTTATTTGAACCCGATAATTTTTTACCGTTCAGTGGAAGCCCAGAACGGAAGTTTTGATAACTCCGTGGCCGGGCTCGATTTTAAAGCCAATATCCGCCACCGCGTGCAGGTATACGGACAGTTCCTGCTCGATGAATTTAACCTGACGGAAGTGAAAGCGGGTAACGGATGGTGGGCCAATAAATTCGGATTGCAACTGGGTGCCAAATACATCGATGCATTCGGGATAAAAAACCTGGACCTGCAACTGGAACATAACCGTGTGCGGCCATTCACGTACTCGCACCGCGATTCAGTAGCCAACTACACCCATTACAACCAGCCGCTGGCGCACCCGCTGATGGCCAATTTCAGCGAATTGATCGGCATTGTACGTTACCAGCCCGCACCCAAATGGCTGGTGCAGGCCAAGGCCATTTATTACCTGCAGGGGAGGGACTCCAGTGCCGCCAGTTATGGCAGCAATATCTTCCTGCCATTCGGGCCCGAGTTCCGGGCAATGGATTACGGATTCAGCATCGGATCCGGCTGGAAGACCAACACCTTCTACGGTTCGCTGCTGGTTTCTTATGAAGTAAGGGAAAATATGTTCCTCGAATTTTTTGGCGTCTACCGGAAACAGGATACAAAAACGCCCCCCATCATTTCCGGCAATACTACAGTTGCGTCGATCGGTTTCCGGTGGAACATGCACCGGCGGGAATATGATTTTTAGAACTGGAAGACTTACTCCTGCGTAACGGGCGCTTCAACAGCAAACCCGTTTTTCTTTGCAAACCTCGCCTGCATATCGGTTACCTTTTGCAGGAACTTTGCTTCATCCCTGCTTTCTGCCATCATCTCATCAATGGCCGCGCGGAATTCTGCTTCCGTTGTGTTACTGTTAAGTTTGTCCAGTAACGGCGTTTTATTTTTCATGATATTCACCTCGTATTCGAGGAAGTCGATAATGCCCTGGCGGAATTCTTCGGACCCGAACTGGTCCTTTACCTTTTTTAATTCCACCAGTTTATCCGATGCATATTTGATGATCGCTTTTTTTGCGGGTGCAATACCTGAATAGTCTTTGGTTGAATAGGCAACACCAACAGACCGGCCCAGCGCCTGGCCTTTCTGGTACAACGAATCATTCGGCGCAATCAGGTAGTTGTTCATGTCAACTGCATCCGTGAATGTTTTTTGCGACCAGGCGGAAACAGTAGTCAGCAGCAGGGCAACTATGGCCGCTGCACGGAAGAAGCGATGGTGGGACATGGGTTTGATTTTGGTTAGGTTCTATACCGGGCGAAAATAAGGGTTCGTTACGGATCAGGGATTAGCCTTCAATATGGATCGTAAAGATGATAGACCTTGACTGCACTTTATCAAACACACTCGAATATTTCAGGTTTGCGTCCCTGCTGTGCAGGTTCGGAATCCCGTTGCTGAATTTAAGTTCGGGAGAAAAAATGAAACTCTGGAAAAAGAAGTTGAAACCAAGACCTACTTCCGGACCATAGTCGAATGATTTGATCTTGATGAGTTCCTCAGCCCTTTTGGCGCGGGCATTACTGGAAAGGTCGATGTCGGCCTTGAGACCTGCGAGCATGTATACACGGAAGTTGCCGATGCGGTCCGACTGCAGTTTAACCTGCACAGGGAACGACACCAGCACCGATTCCACTTTTTTGGTAACCTCGGTCAGGTTGTCTTCCGGGAACTTCAGCTGGTATACGATGTCACGCTCCATGAACGAAAGGTTCGGGTTGAAGCGAAGCTGGAACCGGTTGGAGAGCCGCGCTGTGGCTGAAAGTCCAAGGGAAAAACCCATGCGGCTGGTTGGCTCTGCCACCAGTACACTGTCATTCTGGATAAATTGGGAATGCATCTGCGGATGGAACCGGGCGGAGTTCAGTCCCAGGGTGATGCCGAAATAGTAAGGTTTATAATCGTGGTCGTACAGGTTGAGTTCACGTGGCTCCTGCGCAAAGGCGGAATGGAACGAAAAAAGGAACACGGCCAGGCAGGTGATGATCCTTATGAGCGGGGATTTCGTCCGGAGTAAATACAACATATACCTAAGCTTAGCGATTTATAACGGGTATCGGAATAACCACATTTATTTAAAATATTGATCATCAGTGGCCCGTCGGGGAACGCATTAGCCGATGCATTCAGGTATTGATACGCCTTTTTGTCCTGCCGGAACAATTTCGCCATCTGCGGGGCAATCAAACCCATGTACAGGTTGTAAAAGCTCCGAACCGGCTGACGTGGTTTTGAAAATTCGAGAACTACCAGCTGCCCGCCGGGTTTCAGCACCCGCCGGATCTCCTGTAACCCTTTTTCAAGGTTTTCAAAGTTCCGGACGCCGAAAGCCACCATCACGCCATCAAACGTTCCGTCCGCAAAGTTTATTGTTTCTGAATCCCCCACCTGTAAGTGGATTTTTTCCGCAAGTCCTTCTTTTTCAATTTTTTTCCTGCCAAAATCCAGCATATTCGGGGAAATATCAATGCCTTCGATGCGGTCGGGGTTCAGCATCTTGCAGGCGCGGATGGCCATATCGCCCGTGCCCGTGGCCACGTCAAGGATCAGCTTCGGCTGGTCCTTTTTAAACAGCCCGATTGCCTTTTTCCGCCATAAAACATCGATCCGGAGGGAGAGGAACCTGTTCATAAAGTCGTACCGGCCTGCAATGCCATCGAACATTTCGGCGACCTGTTCTTTTTTTGTTTTACCGGATTCGCCAAACGGGGTAATGTGGTCGTGGGGAAGGGTTTTAGACATGTGTGCAAAGGTAACGAGCTTGTGGTATATTGCACCCCCATGAAGATCAAAGACGCCAAATACATCATCAGCAGTGCGGAATACACGCAGGCACCCAAGGCCGACCGGCCGGAGTATGCGTTTATTGGCCGAAGTAATGTGGGCAAATCCTCGCTCATCAACATGCTGACAAACAAGAAGGGCCTGGCGAAAATCTCTTCTTCCCCCGGGAAAACCCAGCTGATCAACCATTTTGAGGTGTCTTCCAATGATAAAATACCCTGGTACCTGGTGGATCTGCCGGGTTATGGTTATGCGAAAGTGTCACAGAAAAGCCGTAACCGCTGGGAGCAGATGATCGAGAATTACATCCGGAAGAGGGAAAATCTCGTTTGTTTATTTGTACTGGTCGACAGCCGTCATGAGCCACAGAAAGTGGACCTGGAATTTATCAATGACCTGGGCAAATGGGAAATCCCGTTTGCGGTGATTTTTACAAAGTCGGACAAAAATAAACCCGGTGCCACATTGAGGAATGTAAAGGCATTTATAGCTGCGCTGAAAGAGAACTGGGAAGAAACGCCGCCGTTTTTTGTTACCTCGGCGCTGACTTCCGAAGGGCAGCAGCTGGTGCTGGATTATATTGGCGACCTGAACCTTGGTACCAGGAATAAGAATTAAAACACTTTAGGTTTCAACCTATTATTTGTTATTTTGCAGCAATCGCACCTTACCACCCATGAGCAAGATTTTTACCGAACGTACACTCGTAGTGTTCCTTTTTATTGCCGCCCTGGTTGTTTTCTCGTTCGCGAGTGAAGATGCGCATTCCCTTGATGTGCGCAACGCAAAGGCTTCCGGTGTGCGCTATTCCCCGACAGAGCCACAGGTGGTGGACAATAACAGCAACAGTGCAGCAGCTGCCCGCGATTAATTTTTTTATCCTTTTTTTGATTTTTTGGGGAGACGAGGCCCTGTACGGTGATTGAACCGTATTAAAATGGGGACATCCGGTGGATCAGTTGACCACCTTGTTCGCGCAACTGCTGCTGGCGAAAGCTTCGGGTTTGGCCTTGAAAGCGAAGCCCATGCCCAGGATATATCCCATGGCTTCCTTCAGGGCATCATTGCTTTTGAAGTGCGGATTGGTATTGATATCGGCGTGTACTTCCATGTCCACGTTGTATTCCGTGAAGAGGTTGCACAGCTGGTATGCAATATCGATACTCTTGGCTACTTCGGTCAGCATGCGTTCCTTGATGCTGAACTGTTGCCTGGTGCGGTCATTATGGATAAACATAAAACCGCCCCTTCCTTCCCTTAAAAAAACAATGACCGTAGCAAATTCCGTTTCCTTGCCTTTCACCTGTGAATCGGTACCAATACAGACCTTCAACCTGAAACCCGCAGCAGTCTCACGTTTGATCGCATTCTCCACTTCATTGATAATTGGAAGATCGATGGAATCGCCGTTAAATTTTCTCCAGCGCATAAAAAAAGAGGTTTTCCTAAGTTACAGGAAAACCTCCAGTTGTCAATGGGGGTACGGATTATTGTACTGTTAACAGTACGGGAAAGAGTTATTGGCGAACAAATTTTTCGGTCCACTGCTGGTCGTTTCCATCGAAGCGGATCACATACATACCGGCGCTAAGGCCCGATGCATTTACTTCGTTGATCCCGTTAGCCAGCTGGCCCTGTTTCATCACACGGCCATTGAAATCGATCACCGTGTAATTGAATTTAGCCGGACTGCTCACATAGATGGAAGAACTCCTCACAAGGTTGCCTGCAAGTTTGGGATGTGGGCCAGCATCGCTGAAATTAATGGTCACCACGTTGGAATAAGAGCGGCGGCCGTTGGAAAAAGTGACATTCAGCCGGTATTGTGATTTACCCGCATCAGTGGCGCGGTAGATATAATTGCGCGTTTCGTTAGTGGTGCCGGTCAGCGGGATGAAATTTTTACCATCAACCGCCACTTCGAGTACCTGTTCCATCACTTCCTCATCAGCGTCGATGATCCAGCTGAACTGGCGCTTATCGCCATTCTGCGAACCGGTCAGTTCAAGGCGGTGGAGGGGAAGGGGTGAACTGGCATTGGTGATTTTGCCAAGTAAGGAGTAGGAACCCAGGCTTGCATAATTAGATGCATAGGCATTGCCCCGTCCTTCTATCCGGAGGTAATACGTACCGGCGTTCAGGAACGTGTCGACCAGTGAGCTGAGTAAAGTACCCGGATTGTATACGCTGAGCAATGTCTGTGTTTCGCTGTAAAGGGATACCTGCATGTCGAGGTCGGACCCAAGATTGCCGCTGCCCACGTTGTTGGGGATCGCATCGAGCTGGAACAGGCCAGTGCCCGGCATAATAAAACGGAAGAGGTCCTTGTCAGTATTTTTTTCAATTACCCCTGCCACGGAAAACTGGTTGGCCGTAAACACGGGGATGGTTGGCGTAACAAAACTGTTGCTGTGGTCATCTGTGCGGTATCCGAATCCATTGGCACCCGAAGTAATGATTTCGAGATCACTCTGGTAGCTGTCGCATCCCCAGCTGTTGGCACCGTTGTGCCACACGGTGAAGTTTTTGCTGTAACCGGCGCCCATAATGGGTGCCCAGCCAATTTCACCGGTTCCGGTTCCCCAATGGTAGTCGCTCAGCTTGTTACAGGCAGCGTCGTAGTTGGATTGGTGGAACAGTCCGAGGGTGTGACCGGCTTCATGCGAAGTGGCTTCTGAAATGTCTTTGACTCGGTACTGGTGCAGCGCCGAAAAAATGAAACAGGGTGTGTCATCACCCCAGTTAAAGGAACCGACAAAGGCAACACCGCCGGCAACACCATACCAGCTGGAGCTGATGGTGATGATGACACGCATACGTTTGTCGGCCGGTGCGTGCAGGAAAACGGTGGAGTCGGTGGTTACGTTGAGGTCAAAGGGTGCAAAGTCTTCCGACACGCGGTGAAACACTTCCTTTGCCTGGTTCTGGTCAAGCCCCGACCCACCACACACAATTGGTCCGTTGTAATTCCATGCAGTGCCATTAACAGTATGTCCGTCGAAATCGAGGAACAGTACCGCACTGGAAGACGGATGGCTGTTCAGTACGGGCACCTGCGCATGGACCTGGAAAGTACCAGCCAGCAGCAGCAACAGGCAGAAGGCTCTGATCGGATTTTTCATGGGTGGTGGGTTGGCTTTCGAAGGGTTGGGTAGGGTTGGGGGTACGGGCTAAAAACGGGCTATACAAAAAGATTTATTATTCAGCTACGAGTTCGTAATAGTTTTTTTTCACCAGGAAATATTGATTGTTCTCCGACTGCAGTTCATACAGGTCACCATGTTTGAAACTGATGATACGGCCGGTGTAATGAATGGTGCCATCTTCCTTTTGAGTAGCCGATAAGGAAAACGTAGCGCCATTGAACGAAGTGGAACGGATCACAATACTCCTGATACTGTTACCATACTTTGAAGCAGTGGATACCACTTTGCCTGCGAAGGTGGCTGATCCTTTACCATTCAGGTCAAGCGTTGCATCCTTTCCGGTTTCCGGGTTATTGCTGATCAGTTTTTCCAGGTCCGCCACCTCAACTGGTATGCGTGCAGGAAGCTGTGCGAATAACTTCGGCTTGTTAAGATCTGGTTCGTTGATGAGGGATTGTTTCTGGGCCTGCGCAATGCCGGCAGCCAGCAAAAAGGTGAGGGTCAGCAGGTGGATACGATAGTTTTTCATCTCGGTCAGTTTGGATATTTGGATATTGGTCGCCCGGCAATCCGGTCACGTTTCGTAACAGGTACAAGATTGTTTTTTTATTCCACGTTATCCAAGAAACCGATGAAGAGATTCCACTGTTTTGTGGGTAGTACGTTGAGGCGTGTCGTAAATTTTCGAACGCCTAAGGGTTTATCTATATGATGTTACTAGTAAAATTCAGTACTGACCCGTGGTAAGAAGCACCAGCGTGCACGCATCCATGGTGCGGATGTCCTTCTCCTGGGCAAGTTCTTCGAGTTCGGGATTTTCCGTACCGGGGTTAAAGATGATCCTCTTTGGACGGAGTGACAGGATGTAATCGTAGTATTCCTTCTGGTTGGCCGGGTTCAGGTAGAGGGTTACCGTGTCCACATCCATGAATTCTTCCTTGTCCTTCACAATGTCGACCCCATCCACGGCTGTAGTCTTGCGTCCGACCGCAACTACGGGATGCCCGTGGGCACGTAATCTTTCGATCGCTAAACAGCTGTAACGCGCAGGATTATCAGAAGCGCCAAGTACCAGTGTTTTTTTCGGGGTTGCCATGGGGAAATCGTTGATTATTATTAACGTTTGAACCAGCTGTATTGTTTTGCCGGTACTGCCTTCAATATGTCTTCAAACGCCGGACCAATATACGGAAATCGGAAACTGAAACCTGCCTGCAGCAGGCGGGATGGAATTACACAGCGGCTTTTAAGGACCAGTTCGGTCTCTGTGCCAATCATCCACGCACCCGCCTTCAGCATCCAGGAATAAGCCGGCAGGCCAAAAACATGGCCGGTGGCTTTACGGAGTGCCGTCATGAAATCCCGGTTTGGTACAGGGTTGGGCGCTGCCACGTTGAAGGTGCCATCGAGTTCATTATGGTCATGGATAAACCCGATTGCGTGGCAAAGGTCATCCTTATGGACCCAACTGTACATTTGTTTACCACTACCCTGGGCGCCTCCCATTTTAAATTTTAACAGGTTGAAATAGGGGATGAGTACACCCCCTTCCCCAAGGGTGATGGCGATCCGCAGTGCCGCTTTCCGGGTGGCAGGGGTGGATTCCCCATAAAAACTTGCCTCCCATTGTTTACATACGTCTACCGAAAACCCCTCCCCGGTTTCACCGGTAAATTCATCCTGGGCATGGTCAGTTGCATGGCGATAGATGGTCGCGGAAGAGGAGTTGATCCAGAGTGCAGGCGGCTTTTTACAAAGCCGGATGGCTGCACCGAGCGCATGGTTTGCATTTACACGGCTATCCATGATCTCTTGTTTATTCGCTTCGGTGTAACGGCAGTTTACTGATTTGCCCGCAAGGTTTACCAGCAGGTCGGCCCGTTCCAGTTCAGCTGCCCATGCACCCGCTGTCTTTCCGTCCCATTGTACATAACGCGTTCGTAACAGGTCATCCGCCGCCAGGTCGGAATAATGGTTGCGGTTGTTCGCCTGGTTTTTTGCCTGCCGGCCCAGGATCACCAGGTCATTCCCGTTTCCAAAAAATTTGATGAGCTCCTGCCCGATGAAACCGGTGCCACCGGCTATTATAATTTTCCTGTTGTGCATGTTGGTTGTGTTTGTCTGGTAGAGATGTATAAACTCCCGTGACTTATCGTTTCAGGTGAATAAAGGCTTTCTTTTGCAGTAGCACGATTTCTTTCCAGCAAATGGAGATATACCAGCAGGCCAGCACCGGACCAAGCACCAGCATGGTGAACAGGTAAGCTAAAAAAAACGGGATACTGACAATACCCGCCAGGCCGATGCCGAGAACGGTCTTCGCGTACGCATTCCTGCCTTTTGCCGTGTAAAAGTAACGCCCCAGCCCCGCATGTATCAGCAGGCTGGTGACCTGCCATGCACCAAGGATGAAGTAAAACGGGACCAGGTCAGCTTCGTGAATCGCGGACACGCTGCAGCCTAAAAGGATCAGGAGTACAACCTGGATCAACACGTCAATTTGTTTGAACAGTTTCATATTGTGTATATTAAACTTTCAGAAATTAATGAAACAATTTACTGAATAAAAAACCGGGGGTTCCGGTTATAGTTTTTTTGTCGGGAGACGATGCTAAAAAACAAGCTACAGGGTAAACGCAACGACCGGCACAGGCCCATCAGGGAAGAGGTCAGGCAATGGCTGGTTACTTGAAAAGCTTCAGCATATTACTCACAAACCAGTTCTCTTCTGCCTTTACCATCATGTCCAGTGTTTTGTCCGCCTGCCGGCCCAGTTTTTTTATACCCGTTACAGTATCGAGAAAGGCCTTAACGTTTTTATCTTTTTTATCACCTTCCACTTCTTCCAGTTTATTCAGCAGTTCGAGCATTGGTTCCAGTTCACGTTTCTTTCGCTCTTTCACAATCAGCCGGATCACTTTCCAGATATCTTTCTCGGCCACAAAAAATTCCTTTCGTTCACCCGGGATCACCTGCCGCTCTACCAGTCCCCAGTTAATCAGTTCACGGATATTCATATTTACGTTACCTCGACTGATATTGAGTTCATCCATCATTTCATCCTGCGTCAGTGCATCGGGACTTACCATCAGTAACGCATGGATCTGTGCCATCGTGCGGTTAATGCCCCAATGGGTTCCGAATGCACCCCACTGGCTGATAAATTGCTGCCTGGCTTCCGTGATCTTCATGATCCAAAGCTAAGCACTGGAATTGAAATTTCAAAACTTATTGAAAGTTTGTTTTCCACCGGGAACACAGGGGCCATCCGCCGTATCGGATCATTGACTATTGACAAGTTATGGCAAAAAAAACCGCCCGTGAATGGGCGGTTGTGATTATATAGTTCTCCAAATAAAGGAGACATGCATCTTACAAAATTATACCAGCATTCTTAAAGGCTCTTCCAGCAGGCTTTTGAGCGTTTGCAGGAAGGCAGCCCCCTTGGCACCGTCCACCACGCGGTGGTCACAGCTGAGGGTGACCTTCATGATATTCCCTGGCACTACATTTCCATTTTTTACAACCGGCACCTGGCTGATGCCACCGATCGCAAGGATGCACGCATCAGGGGAGTTAATGATTGCGGTGAATTCATCGATCCCGAACATACCCAGGTTGGAAATGGTGAAAGTGTTTCCTTCCCAGTCAGAAGGTTGTAATTTTTTATCTTTTGCTTTCTGTGCAAACTCTTTTACTTCAGTGGCAATCTGGGATAATGACTTGGTATCGGCGAAACGTACAACCGGAACCAGCAATCCTTCTTCAACGGCCACGGCCACACCGATGTTTACATGGTGGTTAATGCGGATTTTGTCACCGTGCCAGCTGCTGTTGATGGCAGGATGTTGTTTCAACGCAACCGCACAGGCTTTCAGTACAAAATCGTTAAAGGAAATCTTCACCTTGCTCACCTCGTTGATCTTGGCGCGGCTGGCAACAGCAGCATCCATATCGATAACCATAGTGAGGTAGAAATGCGGGGCAGAGTACATGCTTTCGGCCAGGCGTTTGGCAATGGCCTTACGCATTTGTGTAACCGGCACTTCTTCAAAACTTACCTGTCCTGTCTCAGCAGCCGCCACTTTAGCTGCGGGTTTATCCGACGCAGCCGGGGCTGATGATTTTGCCGCAGGCTTATAATTGTCAATATCGGATTTGATGATCCTTCCGCCATCACCACTTCCGTTTACCTTGCTGATATCGATGCCTTTTTCAGCGGCGAGTTTTTTTGCAAGGGGAGAAGCGATCACACGGCCATTCGAGGAAGCATTACCTGTTTCTTCGGAAACCGTTTCTTCCGGCTGTTGTTCGGCTTTGGCTGAAACGGGTTGTTCAGCACCGCCCGTGTCTGCTTTTGCTTCGGCGGAGGGAGCAGAACCGCCACCTTTGGCAGCGCTCACAATGGCATCCACGTCCACTTTACCTTCCTCGCCAATGATGGCGAGCAGGTCATTCACGGCAATTTTTTCGCCGGCCTTTGCGCCCTGGAACAACAACTTGCCATTTTTATAACTTTCCAGTTCCATGGTCGCCTTATCGGTTTCGATTTCGGCAAGCACATCCCCTTTCTTTACGTCCTCCCCAACCTTTTTGTTCCAGCCGGCGATCACGCCTTCGGTCATGGTATCGCTGAGCCTTGGCATCAGCACCACTTCTTCCATTTTAGAAATATCAAGAG
>SDZZ01000575.1 GCA_004173255.1 Chitinophagaceae bacterium
AAAACCGCTTAATTGAAGCGAAAGGTTTTGGGGAAGTTTGAAGGTGTTGTTGATTTTCGCAAAGTAACTCGTCAGCCGCTCCTGTTCCGGCTCACCGGGAATATCAATGTTCACCCTGGACGTGTAAAGATTGATGTTTGGGGTAAACTCCCACCACTTGGTGAGGTTTTGGCGGGAGGTCAGTTCAACACCTGTCACGTAACTCGAATTGGCGTTGATGTACGTGCTTAGCACCAGGTCTTCTCCACCCGATCCCACACCCTGTTCCTGGAACCTGGTGATGAGGTCGGTTGTATGTTTATAGTATACCGATGCCAGGAAGTTGCCGCGGTTTTTAAATGTTTTTTCGTAAGACAACTCGAATGAGTTGGTGAATTCAGGTTTCAGGCCGGGGTTACCCTTGCTGGGATTCAGCCGGTCAGATGAATCGGTGAAGGGGGTCAGTTGCCAGAAGTTTGGCCGGTTGATACGACGGCTGTAGTTGAGCTGCAGGCTTTGCGTTTCACCCAGCTTCTGCGACAGGAAAATGCTGGGGAAAAGACTGATCGGGAAATCGATGTTGAACAGTTCACCTGTTTTCAGCAGTTCCCCTTCATAGTTGGAACTTTCAGCCCGGAGTCCAAGCTGGTAGCCAAAGTTTTTCAGCTGGGCCGAGTAAGTAGCGTAAGCCGCATATACCTGGTCATTACTTTTATAATCCATCTGCGACGAAGGCTGGATGGTGTATTTGCCATCATTCAGTGAATCGATATAAAACCCGTTGGAACTGTTGTTCTTTCTTAATTGTGCACGAAGGCCCACTTCAAATTTCGACTTGTCGTTGATCGGGTTGGCATAGTCGGTCTGGATAACCACATTATCATTACCCCCTTTAATCAGTTGCTGCTGGCGGAACGTACGGTCGGGATTGATACCCGGGTTAGCGGAGTTGAAATAATCGGTGTTAATGAATGAGGTGTTGGTGTTTTTGCTTTTGTTGTAGGTAACGTCGGCGGTGAGTTCCCGACCGGCTTTGGGAAACAGGTGTTTGAAACTTAACGTGGTTCCGAGGTTGCGGAAGTTGCCCTTGTTGTTGGAAAAACGCTCCTGGTATTCGTTCAGGGTGGGGTCCGACGGATAAACATAATCGATATAACTGGTAGCATCGGGCCGGAAACCTCCGCGGGCCAGGTTTGCCGCGATGGAAAAGGTATTGCGGTTACTCATGAAATAATCAAGACCTACACGGCCGAATCCAAATGCGCCTTCCATCTTTGACTTATCGCGCTGGTAAATATCCTGCAAGGGTGTGCTGAAAAAATTGTGGCGTTCGGTAGTACCCGAACCAATGGACTTGCGCTGGTTGTACATACCGTTGGCAAAGAAGTTCACTTTCTGCTGGCGAAGGTTTATGTCACCCCCAAGCCCTACACGGGCACGTGAGTCGATGTTGGCCCGCACGCTGCCATTATAACCTACTTTCTTTTCTTTCTTCAAAACGATATTCAGTATGCCCGCGGTTCCACCCGATGCATCAAACTTGGCCGATGGATTGGTGATCAGTTCCACGCTCTGCACCGCGTCGGCCGGAATCTGTTCCAGCGTCAGGTTACTTGGGCGGCCATCGACAAAAATCTGCGGCGAGTTGTTACGCATGGTTACATTACCATCGATGTCCACGTTGAGAGATGGCACATTGCGCATGATATCGATAGCTGTTCCGCCCGCTGAAGTTATGTTCTTATCTACATTGAAGATCTTGCGGTCAATTCCGAGGGTCAGTCCCGGCTTGGTCGATGTCACGGTTACATTGTCGAGCACTTTGTCAGAAGGAGTGATTTTGATATTGCCCAGGTCTTTGTCCAGCGCACCCATGATGGCTGTCATATCGCCCGGTTTAGCCCCGGCTGCATTCAGGTTAAAGGATACTTCCTGGGTCACTTCCCCATAACCTATGGCGGATACCTTTAATTTGAGTGGGCCAAAGGCCGGAACGTTTTCGAGGCTGAACTCGCCGTTGGCAACGGTAAGCATGCCCGCGATTACTGCTTCAGCCCGTTTTTTGGTAACGGTATCCATCCGATTCTGCAGCAGCTGAACCGAAGCGAATTCAACGCCTTTGCCACTTGCATCCACGATTTTACCATAAAGCCGGCCCGTTACATTCGGTCGCGAACCGCCACCAGTGCGGGGTTGGGCATTCAGTAATATGGCGGAAAAGACCAGGAACAGGAAGGTGCTTAAATGTTTCATTTGGTGTGATTGTGTAATAGGACGCGCAAAGTTCCGGGAACTTGCTGACAGTTGCCTGACATTTTCAGGAAAGGTAAAGACGGTAGGAAATGCGGATGAACGGGGAAATGCATCAACTGATTGCGGCTATTCAACGCGCCCGGGTGCGCGGGACGAATCCCTTTTTTGGGCTGGGAGTAGCGGGAGGCGGATCAGGCGATGGCCAGGACAATCAGTAACTGGA
>SDZZ01000114.1 GCA_004173255.1 Chitinophagaceae bacterium
TGTATGTCACTCCCCGAAGATGAAACTACAGTAACCGGCCTGGTTGCCCGGGCCATCGATTTTGGTATCAATTATTTTGACACGGCCGATATTTACCAGCAAGGGGCAAACGAAGAAAATCTCGGCAAGGCACTGAAGGGCCGGCGGGATGATGTGATCCTTGCATCGAAGGTGGGAAATGTATGTAGGGCAGATGGATCGGGGCTCGACTGGAACCCGTCACCGGCGCATATTACCTCATCGGTTGAAAACACGCTGCGGCGTTTGCAGACCGACTACCTGGACCTGTACCAGCTGCACGGTGGTACCATTGATGACCCCATCGATGATACCATTGAAGCATTTGAAAAACTGGCGGAGCAGGGCAAAATCCGTTATTACGGTATCTCTTCGATCAGGCCCAACGTGATCCGCGAATGGGTGCACCGTTCGAATATGGTGAGTGTGATGATGCAGTACAGCCTCCTTGACAGACGGCCTGAAGCAGCCATGCTGGATCTTTTATCCGAACATAACATCGGCGTACTTGCCCGGGGTTCGGTGGCTTCGGGGCTGCTGCTTGGCAAGCCGGTAAAAAAATACCTCGATCGCAGCGAAGACCAGGTATCGCATGCCTCCAGGGCAGTGAAGCAGGTATCGAACAGGGTACGTAATGCGGCGCAGACTTCTGTGCGTTTTGTGCTTGAACATCCTGCCATCACATCGGCTGTTGTGGGTATCCGGACCGGTGAACAACTGGAGGAAATAAGCGGGTTGCCGAAAAGCCCGAAGCTGACTGAACAGGAAGTACGGATCCTGGGGGATGCGTCACCGGAGAATTTCTATAGTGATCATTTGTAAAAGGCCGTTCCGTTTTATTGGACTTAAGGAATCACTGATTGGCCAATGATTTTTCAGATGCAGAGGAAACACATTATACAACTCATCCCAGGGGAGTAATTTCTGCCCCGCGGATTTCGCGGATCTTAAAAATAACTTCATCCTGCCTGTTCTTCGGTACGCCGGCTTCTATGATGCAGAACAACTGCGTTTCCTGCTTCATCACCACACAGTCAAATTGTTTGATCACCTTCATTACCTCATTCATCTGTGTGTAGTCAAACTGAATCGTATAACCTGCAAGGACTGGCTTCTGGACAAATTGTGTAACCTGCAGGGCCATGGCGGCGGCTGATTTGTAAGCCGCAATCAGGCCAGGCACACCAAGCAGGCTTCCGCCAAAATAACGCACCACCACGATGCCCATATTGGTCAGTTGTTTACTATCGATCTGTCCAAGGATGGGACGGCCCGCTGTACCCGATGGTTCACCGTCATCACTTACGCGCCATTGGTCGCCGGTGAGACCGATGCGGTAGGCAAAACAATGGTGTGTTGCCTTTGGATGCTCTTTTTTTAATTCGGCAAGTTTCTCCTTGAATGCGGACTGGTCAGCCAGTGGGAATGTATACGCCAGGAAACGGCTGCCCTTATCGCGGAACTCGGCCATGGCACCGCTTTCGATGGTCATAAAATATTCTGCTGAAGGGACCTTGTTTTCTGTCATGCCTTGTTGGTAAAGATCTCCACGAGATCGGTTGTTGAACGTTCGGAATAGACCCGGTGGTAAGAATGCAGTTGCGGTGCCGCGAGACCTTCCCCGATTCTTTTGGATTCATTGGTGATAATGCGGGCTTCATCCCAGATCCCGGCATCGATAAATGACTGCAGCAACTGTGCCCCTCCTTCCACCAGCACACTGGTTATATTTCTTCGATGAAGCAGGAAAATAACTTTCTGCAGCAGGCTGGGCCCTGCTGCTACCTGCTGGTAGTGCAGGTTAGGCAACACTTCTTCTTTCACGTGATTGAAAACAACGGTAGGGATGTTTCCGTCAAGTACTTTGCTGGAAGCCGGCAGTTGAAGGGCCGGGTCGAGCACCAGCCGCAGTGGCGAGTTGCCAGACCACAATCGGTTAGTCAGTGCAGGATCATCCAGCTCCACCGTTTTACGGCCAACAAATATGGCCGCCTCCTCCTGGCGCCACCGGTGCACCAACCGATTGCTGTGGTCGTTACTGATCATCAGTCGCGGCTGCCCGGCAGCCGCAGCAATTTTCTGGTCAGCCGTCTGCGCCCACTTCAGTATGATATATGGCCGCTTTTCCCGGTGAAACGTAAAGAATCGTTTATTCAGCTCGAGGCATTCCTTTTCCATCACATTCACCGTGACTTCAATCCCTGCGGCTTCCAGCTTTTCAATACCCTTGCCATTTACCAGGTCAAACGGGTCACGGCAGCCTACTACCACACGGGGAATTTTATGTCGGATGATCAGGTCTGCACAAGGAGGTGTTTTGCCGAAATGCGCACAGGGCTCCAGTGAAACATACAGTGTGGCAAATGGTATATGCTGCTGGTCGTACCGCGATACAGAGGCAATGCAATTGACCTCAGCATGTGCCTTTCCATACTCGCGATGGTAACCTTCGCCAATGATGCGATTCTGGTATACCAATACGGAGCCGACCATCGGGTTTGGTGCCACATAACCTGCACCAAGTCGGGCCAGCTGGATGCACCGATCCATATAATCGCGGTCGTTTTTTATCTGCTCGTTCGCCCCCATCGCGGCAAATGTAAATGAATTAAGTTTGCCGGCATGACTACAGAAGACGCAACCATTTATTCGATCGGACTGCTGAGTCCGCAGTACGGGGAGGGGGAAGCAACCGCAATAACCGACCTGCTTATGGAAAAACTCACCGGTTTGCGTGGGGTGCAACTGATCAGTCATGGCCCCGACCCGCTGGACGAGGAAGCAGTGAAGCGGCTGGACCAGTGGCTCGACCGGCTGCTCGCCAACGAACCTGTCCAGTACATACTTGGAGAAGCCTGGTTTATGGATCTGAAGTTTTATGTTGACCCGTCGGTGCTGGTACCCCGGCCGGAAACGGAAGAGCTGGCCGACTGGATTGTTCGCGACCGCAGCTTCAACGCGGACGGACTTCGCCTGCTCGATATTGGCACCGGGACCGGATGCCTGCCTGTTTACCTCCAGAAAAAACTGGCCGGGATCACCGCCGATGCCATCGACATCAGCCGCGGCGCCATTGCGATTGCACAAAAAAATGCCGCGGCACTCGGCGCCAGGGTAAATTTTGGCCAGCTTGATTTCCTGGACAGCAGTTTGCGCGACCGCCTGCCCCTTTACGACCTGGTGGTGAGTAATCCCCCCTACATTCCAGTCAAAGAGAAAAGCTCGATGCCGCTGAATGTAACGGAGTTTGAGCCGATGATGGCGTTGTTTGTTCCTGACAGCGATCCGCTGGTGTTTTATAAAGCAATAGCAGATTTCGGCGTCCATCACCTGAAACCGGCTGGTAAAATCTTTGTCGAAATTTATGAAGGCAACGGTAAGGAAACACTGGAAGTCTTTACCAGCATGGGCTACGAGGCAGAACTCAAACAAGACATGCAGGGAAAGGACCGGATGATCCGGGCGACAAAAAAAGCGTGACCTACTGGTCACGCATTGAGCTTTTTCAGGTCGCCGGTTGCCGAAGGATTATTTTACATTCGCCACTACTTTGGCACCCGTCCGTTTGGACAAACGCATAATACGGAACACCTCGCCGTAGTAAGACGCCGTGTCTGCGTTGATCACCACGGTGGGTGTATCCACGGTGAGTTTGAAGCGATCAATCTCTTTGACCAGGGCGGAGTCAATCATAGTGGCATCGACGGCTGTGGCACCGATATAGAATTGTTGTTTGTTATCGATCGACACCATAATATTCTGCTTGGCCTTGGTGTCTTTCGTACCTCGCGGCACACCCACCTTGATCACATTCGGATTGGCAAGTGTGGCCACAATGAGGAAGAACATGAGCAGGATGAACAGGATATCGTTGAGCGAATCTGTAAACACCTCGTTTGCTTCTCCCTTATGTCTTTTTCTGAACTTCATCCGGTTGAGTTATTTTATTTAAGGGAAAATCAGCGTGTTGGTTCCTGTAATACATCGAGGAAATCGGCCGAAGCAGCTTCCATTTTGTTGGCCGCTTTATCGATCTGCGTGTTGAGGTAGCTGTAGGCCAGGAAGCCGCCGAGACCAATGACCAGCCCCGTAATGGAAGTGACGAGTTTGGTGTAGATACCGCCGGCAATCACGCCCACTTCAAATTCATTCGAGCTGTTGATACCGGAGAATAACTGCATCAGTCCGATCAGTGTACCCACAAACCCGAAGATGGGAGCGGCCTTTGAGACGACCGACAGGATGCCGAGGTTCTTTTCCAGTTTATACATTTCAAGCGTGCCTACATTGGCCATGCTTTTTTCAATGCTGTCAATCGGTTTGCCAATCCGCTGGATGCCTTTATCAATAATCCGGGCAACCGGGTTGTTGGTATTCTTGGCAAAACTTCGTGCCGCAGTAATGTTGCCGCTTACAATATGATCGCGGATAATGTTCATGAAATTACTGTCGATCCGTGCTGCATTACGGATGGCAATGGACCGTTCGGCAAACACCCACACGGCACCGAGCAACATGATCGCGAGAGGTACCATGATCCATCCACCGAGTACAATGATCTCCCAGAGGCCGAGACTGCCATCGCCGTTGAGATCACCGGTAGTTTTTTTAATAGCATTCAATGTGTCTATCTGCAGGAAAAAGTCGAACATAGATTATATTCTTTAATTCGTAAATGTAGGGGAACACAGATGATTTACTGATCAATTATTATCAACAGCCCTGAATAAAAACACCGGATGCCTGCACAATAAGGCCCGATGCGGGTAATAGCCAAACCTGTTGACACAGGAACGAAAAAAAAGGTGTCACGTTGCCCGTAACACCTTTTTTTTGAGTTCTTTAACTTCTTGAGGTCAGTGAAATTGTGATGACAAGGTTTGTCATTCCGCAGGAACCTCATCCGATCCGCCCCGATTATTTTTTCAGATCCGCAGTACCGGCCTGTTTCACCATCAGTGCCTGGATTTGCTTCATGGTCATTTCCATTCCGTCGGGACTACCATCGAGGAAGATCACGTTACCCTTGCCATATTCCGCAAAGTTCTTGATGGCTTCGGTCCACATACTGAAAAGGATCACATTGGTATCGAGGTTCGCCTGTTTCATCTGTTCAGCAGCCTCGGACATACCCTTGGCTACTTCCTGGCGGAAGAGTGCAACACCCTGGCCACGCAACATGGCTGCGGTTTTCTCCGCCTCTGCAGAAATCTTGATGGAATTACCATCGGCTTCGGCCTGTTTGGTCTTGGTGATCAGCAGGGCCTGTCCTTCGTTTTCGGCCGCAGCTTTAAGGTTATTGGATGCCACTACCTTGCTCATGGAATCGAGGATCACCTTATCAAAAGTAATGTCATTGATCTGCAGGTCCTGCAGGTGGTAACCCCACTCTTCCAGGCTATGGTCCACCTCCACTTTTACATAATTGACAATCTCCCGGCGCAGCCCCAGCACTTCTGCCTGTTTCTTGGTGGCAACGAAAGAGCGGATATTACCTTCAATGGTGCGGATCAGCGCCTGCATGAGGTCGCGGTCGGAAATGAACACGAAAGCTACCTTCTTGATGGTCTCTTCGGTTGCATTCTGGACCGAATACAGCAGCATGCTTTTGAAATATACGTTGGCCTGATCCATTGTCACTGCCTGGAACTCCAGTTCAACCGAACGGTTCTGGATCGAAACTTTTTTCGCCACCGTTTCGAAGATGGGAATTTTCCAGTTCAGTCCGGGACGTACAATGCGCTGGTATTTACCGAACATGGTGATCACACCGATGTATCCCTGGTTAATAGTAAAAAAGGATCCGAAAACGATGATGGCAATAATGATCAGCCACCAGTACGATGCAAGAAAATTTCCTATAGTCATGTTGCAAGCCGGTTTTGATTAATGACCAAATGTACAGGAAATATTTTCCAGGTTATAATCTGGTGAGCGGTCCGGAACGGAATGCGCCGGGGCCTTCCGGCATAAGTCAGGCTTTTTCTTCCCAGACCTGTACCAGGTGAACCAGTGTTTCTACTGCTTTCTCCATATCCTGCACGCTGATATGTTCCAGTTTGGAATGGATCGCCTGCATACCTGTAAAAATATTCGGGCAAGGCAATCCCATAAAGGAAAGACGGCTGCCATCGGTACCCCCGCGGATACTTTCCATCCTGACCTCCATACCTGCCCTGGTAATGGCTTCCCGTGCATAGGCCACCACCTGCGGATGCTGGTCCAGCACCTCTTTCATGTTGCGGTATTGTTCGCTTACCTGGTACTCGAAACTGGCTTTGGGGAACACCCTCACTGTTTCTTCCACCAGGGTACGCAGGAAGTCTTCTTTTTTCTTCAGGCCCGGTGTTTCAAAATCACGGATGATGAATTCTATCGTTGCACGCTCGGCAGTTCCTTCTATGTGGACCGGATGGATAAATCCCCTGCGGCCTTCCGTGGCTTCAGGGGCAAGCCGGTCTTTCGGTAATGCACCAAGGATCTGTCCGGCAATTTTTAATGCATTGACCATTTTGTCTTTTGCGTAGCCCGGGTGTGCGCTTACCCCGTTGATGACCACTTTCACCCCATCGGCACTGAACGTTTCATCTTCCAGGTTGCCCCGTTCCCCACCATCAAGCGTGTACCCAAACTGTGCTCCCAGTTTACCGAGGTCAGCTTTGACGGTGCCCCGTCCCACTTCTTCATCCGGTGTGAAAAGGATTTTGATTTCCCCGTGTGGTACTCCCGGATTGCTAACCAGGTAATTAGCCAGGTCCATAATTTCTGCCACACCTGCCTTGTCGTCGGACCCGAGCAACGTAAGCCCGCTGGCGGTAATAATATCATTACCCATCTGGGTTTCGAGATAGGGATTTTCTTCCAGGCGCAACACCTGTGACTTGTCATCAGGCAGCACAATATCCTGGCCACTGTAATTTTTGTGGACAACAGGCTTCACGTTGGTGCCGCTGCAATCAGGTGCTGTATCCACATGTGCGCAGAAACAAATCACCGGAACTTTTTTAGCCGAGGTAGAAGGTATGGTTGCATATACATAGCCGTACTCATCCAGGTGTGCATCTGCCACGCCTATTTCTTTCAGTTCGCGGACCAGCATGACCGAAAGGTCTTTTTGTTTTTCCGTGCTGGGCTGTGTCAATGAATGCGGATCGCTTTGCGTATCGACCTGCACATACCGGAGAAAACGTTCCGGTGCCGTAAAACGGTAATTGTTCAGCATAGCAGTTATCTCATTTGGGATGGCATAAGCGGGTAGCGGAACCATCTATGGAAGAAAATGCCCGGCAGGGTTGCCAGGCTATTTTAAATTTCAGCTCTATCTGTGTTATGGCATAATGATCAGTGGCTTTGCACCAACGATCTCTACCAGTTCAAGGTCAAATGTAAGATCCTTGCCGGCAAGGGGATGGTTTGCATCAAGCATCACTGAATCATCTTTAATCTCGGTAATCACCACCTGGAATTGCTGACCCTGTCCATCACTCATAGCCAGTGGCATTCCTACTTCAATTTCCATATCCTGCGGAAACCGGTCTTTTGGCATTTCAATCAGCATGTCGGGATTCTGTGCGCCATATGCCTGCTCTGCAGGAATGCGGACGGTTTTCTTTTCACCCACTGTCATTCCCGTAACACCATCATCAAAACCTTTGATCACCATTCCGCTTCCAACCTCAAACTCGAGGGGTTCACGACCTTCTGATTTATCAAACGTTTCGCCGTTATCCAGCTTCCCATGATAATGAACTTTTACTTTATCACCGCTTTTTACCTGTTGCATAGTTTAGATTAAGATCAAAAAAAAATGAAATGGCATGCAATTTAGCCAATCTGGCCCAATGCAACCCTTTTAAATATCGGGACTGTCTCACAGGCGGATTTTGATTTATTTTACGATCCTTAAATTCACGCCATGAAAAACATCCTGCTTTTGTGTTTCTGCTTCGCCCAGATTGCCTGTTCAGCCCAGAAATCAGGCAAACAGGGTGCCAGTGAACCGATACGCCCCGCAGCCGAGCGAATCAGTGAATATTTACCCCTTATAAAGGGCAAGAAAGTCGGCATCTTCGCCAACCAGACGAGCATGGTCGGCAAAACGCACCTGGTGGACACCCTGCGCAAACTGGGAGTGAACGTGACCGTCATTTTCGGACCCGAACATGGGTTCCGCGGTACTGCCGATGCGGGTGAAACATTGGGCAGCTATACTGACAAAGCCACCGGCATCCCGGTCGTTTCCTTGTATGGCTCAAAGAAAAAACCAAGCGATAAAGACCTTGAAAATGTGGACCTGCTATTGTTCGACATCCAGGATGTGGGCGTGCGCTACTATACTTATATCTCTTCCCTGCAGGATTTTATGGAAGCGGCCTTTGTGGCAAACAAACCACTGCTGCTGCTTGACCGCCCGAACCCAAATGGTTTTTATGTAGATGGGCCGGTGATGGATAAATCAAAATTCGGGTCGTTCGTCGGCCGCCAGGATATCCCCGCCGTGTATGGTTTAACCATCGGTGAATATGGTTACCTGCTGATCGGCGAAAAATGGCTGAGTGACGAAGCAAATAACAAGGTGGCGCGATGGAATACAAAAGAACCAAAGGCAGGGAGCTTCCATTTCAGGGTGATCCCCTGCTCGGGGTACGACCATTCTTCCAAATATGTGTTGCCGGTCAGGCCCTCACCCAACCTGCCCGATATGCAGTCCGTGTACCTGTTCCCCTCCATCTGCCTGGTGGAAGGAACAGTAATGAGCGAGGGACGCGGCACCAGCCGGCCTTTCCAGGTATTCGGCCACCCATCGCTGCCAAAAAACCTTTATTCATTTACCCCAAAACCGAATGAGGGTGCTAAAAATTCCAAGCTGTATGGACAGGTCTGTTATGGCTGGGACCTCGGTGGCAGTACAGAAGAGGTGCTGGAAAAAGTAGATGCGCGTTTCCAGCTGCACTGGTTAATCGATGCTTATAAATTGTTTCCGCAGAAAGACAGTTTTTTCATCCTGCCCAAATCGGGCAAAATGGAAGACTCCTTTTTTAACCGGCTTGCGGGTAACAATGAACTGTGGCAGCAGCTGAAGAAGGGTGTGTCCGAACAACAGATCCGCGATAGCTGGCAGCCTGCACTAAACAATTTTAAAAAGATCAGGAAAAACTACCTGTTGTATCCTGACTTCGACGGCAGTCCGGCCACACTCCGCACGTCGCGTGAGCTGATCCCGATCTAACGCAGGCATTGTTATCTTTGCTGCCCGGATTTTCAATTACCGGTCAATTATGCTTGAGTTTAAACTACAGAATAAAAACCTGGGTCCCGACACATTTACTTTTGGGCTGAAACCCTTCCGTATTGTTTTTATGGGCACGCCCGAGTTTGCCGTTGCCTCACTGCACGCCTTGCGGGTAGCGGGTTTCGAAATAGCCGCGGTCATTACGGCGCCGGATAAACCCGCCGGACGCGGTATGAAACTGACCGAAAGCGCCGTTAAGAAATATGCAGTGGAACATCATATCCAGGTGTTGCAGCCGGAGAAATTGAAGAACCCGGAGTTTCTTGAATCCCTGCGTGCACTGGCAGCCGACCTGCAGGTGGTGGTTGCCTTCCGCATGTTGCCCGAAGTGGTATGGAACATGCCGAGGCTTGGTTCGGTGAACCTTCACGGCAGCCTGTTGCCGCAGTACCGCGGCGCAGCGCCGATCAACTGGGCAGTGATCAACGGGGAAAAAGAAACAGGCGTTACCACTTTTAAATTGCAGCAGGAGATCGATACCGGTGAAATACTGATGCAGGAAAGTTTCGCTGTGGGCGAAAATGAAACGGCTGGTGAGGTGCATGACCGGATGAAAGAAATTGGCGCACGGGTGCTGGTGGAAACGGTACGCGGACTGGCCGACGGTTCACTGGAAGGGAAACCACAGCCACAGCTGGCCGATGGTGCGGGAACCAACATAGTGTTCCGCCATGCGCCAAAAATTTTTACCGAAACTGCCAGGATTGACTTCAACAAATCCGTACAGGAAGTACATAACCTGGTTCGTGGCCTGTCCCCTTTTCCTGGTGCTTTCACCACGTTCAATGGAAAGATGCTCAAAATTTACCGGACAATCAAGGAGGAAGGCGCAATCAGTGTGGCGCCCGGCGCATATGTAACAGATAACAAAACCTATCTGAAGTTTGCGTGCGCGGATGGTTACCTTGACGTGAAGGAATTGCAACTGGAAGGCAAGAAAAAAATGCCGCTGGAAGATTTCCTGCGTGGATTAAGGGGATAAAATCCGGCTCAGTAATTAACCCGCACAATAAATTTATCCTCTTCACGGATGCCGAGTGCGGATGCAGCCGCGTTACTGATGCGGATCCCAAGGCCCTGGTTTTGCCGGATTCCGTTCATTTCACCCAACACTTTTGCATACACCCCTTTGTTATTATCCGGGTTAATCAGGCGAACGATAGTACCTGTGGCCACTCCATCCATCAGGAGATAATATTTGGAATCCTGCCAGCCACTGCTGGTCTTGAATATGCCGGATGTAACGGTGTTATTTTTTGAAACAGGTGATACCTTAATCTGCTGGTCAAAAAAGCTTTTGAAAAAACCATCTTCTGAACTCAGCTTCACTTCATCAGGAGCAGCATTGGAGGGATTCGGGACCGGGCGATCAATCACCGCAGGTTTGGTGATCGCGGATTTGGATTCACTGGTAACACCTTCAGGTTTTGCTTCCTTTACTGTTTCCGTGCGGTTACCGGATTTGACCGGTTCGGTAATCACCTGTTCCGGTTTGGTTTCCGTTTTCACCTGTTCCGGTTTGGTTTCCGTTTTCACAGTCTCCTGCCTGGCCGAACCGATGGGTGCTGCTTCTGCCTGTTTCACTTCCGGGTTGACCGGTTCTGTTTTAACTACTGTAGGCGTTTCCGGCCTGGAAGACTGCGGATTGTTTGCCGCCACGTCCTGCTTGGGTGATGTTGCAGGCGCCTTATAATCTTTTGAAACCAGGTAACCCACCACCAGTTTTTCACCGGCACGGATATTATCGCCTGAAAGATTATTCCAGCTGCGAAGGTTAGCCAGCGTTAC
>SDZZ01000576.1 GCA_004173255.1 Chitinophagaceae bacterium
TGACGCACCAGCGACTGTGGCAGGTGTTCCGGCTCCGCTTCTTTATCAATTGAAAACGCTACCGGATCGGTATCGTTTTCAAAACAATTGATCAGGTCATACAGGTCATCCGGATTGGTAGTCTCGTCGATGGAAATACCAATCAGCCCGTCCTTGAAATAACGCAGGTTGATCCTCTGCGATTCCGCTTTTTCACGGATCACTTTTACGTTATCGGTTTTCACCACAATGGTATCAAAGTAGCTGGTCGATACCAGTTCAAACCCGCGCTCTTCAATGGCATCCCCAACTGTTTGCGTAAGGATAGCAATACGGGTGGCAATTTTCCTCAGACCAGAAGCCCCATGGAATACAGCGTACATGGCCGCCATATTGGCGAGCAATGCCTGGGCCGTACAGATATTTGAAGTTGCTTTTTCACGTTTGATATGCTGCTCACGGGTTTGCAGCGCCATGCGAAGGGCGCGGTTGCCCTGTGCGTCGATGCTTACCCCGATAATACGGCCGGGAATGCTGCGCTTGAATTCATCTTTAGCGGAGAAGAACGCGGCATGCGGTCCGCCATACCCTAGCGGGATGCCGAAACGCTGCGAACAACCAACAGCAACATCCGCACCCAGTTCACCAGGAGGGGTAAGAAGTGTCAGTGCCAGCAGGTCGGTAGCCATTACTACAAAGGCACCTGCTTCATGTACTTCGCCAATGAAAGAACGGTAGTCTTCCACCGATCCCTTGTCATTCGGGTACTGCACAATGGCGCCGAAATAGGATGCATCAATCTGATGGTTTTTATAGTCGCCGGTTACAATCTCGATACCTACCGGGATGGCCCTGGTAAAGAGCACGTCGATTGTTTGCGGGAAAATGTTTTCGTCAACAAAGAACTTAGGGCGTTCAATATGATCCTGTTTGTTGAGTGTATTAAAGAACATGGTCATTGCCTCCGCTGCAGCAGTTGCTTCATCCAGCAGCGATGCATTGGCGATCGGCAACGCAGTGAGATCACTGACCATAGTCTGGAAATTCAATAAGCTTTCCAGACGGCCCTGTGAAATTTCCGCCTGGTAGGGAGTGTACTGGGTATACCAGCCCGGGTTTTCAAAAACATTACGCAGGATCACGGAAGGGGTATAAGTATCATAATAACCCTGGCCGATATACGTTTTGAACAGTTCGTTCTGCAGTGACACATCTTTGATATGTGCCAGGTAGGCATGTTCGCTCATGGATGACGGGATCGCTAACTCGTGGTCCATCCGGATGTTCGGCGGAACAGTTTTGGAAACCAGCACATCCAGGCCAGGTTCGCCGATTTTTGCGAGCATAGCCAGGGTATCCTGTTTGCCAGGTCCGATATGGCGTTCCGTGAATTCGGCAGATTGTTGTTCAAAAAGACTCATATGATGTTATGTGGGTATATAATTGTTCGGGGGATAACTTAGTAACAAACAACAACCACATTGGTTTAGGGGTGGCAGTTTGAGGTCATTCCGGCCTAAAAGCGGGGCAAAGTTACGTACTGGACCGCACAAAAAAGAAGCTTTGGGGAACTGTGGAAAAGAGGTTGTTACTTTGTTATATGGCGAAGGATGTATTGGTAAACTGGGAAAAAAAGTCCGGCGAGCGGAAGAAGATCTATAAACAGTTCCTCGACCGCGTGCCCAAGAATACCGTACTGAAGCAATTGCCTGATCTTCACGACGAAGCATTTGAAAAAGTGGACTGCCTCACCTGCGCCAACTGCTGTAAAAACTACTCCCCCCGTTTCAAAACGCCCGATGTAAAACGGATCTCGCGGCATCTGCGGATGAAAGAGTCGGTGTTTATCGAAACCTATCTCAAGGTGGACGACGACGGGGATTATGTGGTTAAAACGGCACCCTGCCCGTTCCTCGGATCGGATAACTATTGCACCATCTATGAAGATCGCCCGTCCGACTGTCACCGGTTCCCCTATACAGATGAAGATGTATTTATCAAACGACCGGTACTCACGTTAAAGAACGCGACATTCTGCCCCATTACCTACTATGTACTGGAAAAACTGATTGAGCACGACAGGAAAGGTTGACCGCGGCGAGCAGGGGTCACAACAGGCCGCAAAGCTTGTCATCCCGGGACGGCATCCAAAGCGAGGCATTCTAGTGCTGCTTTGTCCTTATCAGGGTAAGATATTTGCATCCAACGTTAGTCACACGCGCCGCTGTCCCCGGGATTAACAATTTTCCTCCTTCAAAGATCAAACTGCGGTAAACTCCTCCCACGCCGCCGTCAGCGACCGCTGCACGCCATCACCGACAAATTCAGTAACACCCGGGATGGCAGTATTCCCTACAAACTGTTCCTTTGTTTTTCCGGCCCTGATCTCCGATTTGGTAAAGACAATCAGTTTTTCAAAATAGTCCTTCATAAACACCAGGTCTGGCATTTTTCTACGGCGGTATGGT
>SDZZ01000577.1 GCA_004173255.1 Chitinophagaceae bacterium
GATGATAACATGATGCAACTGCAGTCGGAAGTGACGTTCGAAGGAAAGCCGCTTTACATTAATTATATGTTTTCGAAACTCTGATAGCACAACAAAACAATTGAAAGATCGCACTGATTGAAGTGCGATCTTTTTTTATGCCCCATCCTCAGCATCGTGTATAATCCAGACTGGAGGCAGGAAGTATGCAACAAAAAAGCCGGCAGCGAATAACTCGCTGCCGGCTTAATCAGTTGACAAAACAATTAGAAACGGTATCCAAGGGAGAGACCGAAACCAGTGTTTTTAACCTTATAATCGGTTTCTTCACCGTTGATCTTAGGCGCAATGTTCAGCATACCTAACTGGGCGTTTAACTGGAACGAAAGTTTATTGGCAAACTCGTAACCAACAAGCAGGTTACCACCGGCATCATACCTTTTCAACGTGTAAGGAGCGGTGAGCAGGGTTGCGTCATTTTCAAATTCAATGTCGACATCCCCATCAACACCATCAACCTTGTAGGAACCACCGACAGCTACACCAAAGTATGGTCCGAAACCCAACAGCATTTTACCAGCACCAAGTTCAGGTTTGTAAAGGAAGTTTACCGGCACTTCAACATAGGAGAGGTTCAGCTTGCCGTCATCACCGAACTTTGCACCTTTCTGGCTGAATAACACCCCAGGTTGCAGATAAAAATCGGTGCCGACAGGTATCTCCGCATTGAATCCGGCGTTGAAGCCTACTTTCAGCTTGTTGTCGAGATCACTTCCGTCGGCATTGTCTCCATTCAGGTTGAACATGTTTACACCACCGCGGATTCCGAATGTTGTTTGAGCCTGTGATACCGTAGCAACGGTAAGGGCGATTGCAAGGGTCAGAAAAAACTTAGTTTTCATTAGTCAAAATTTGAGGTTAGATAAAAATATACCCACATAAGAAAATCCTATGTGGGTATGTATAAAGGGAAAGATTATTGCTTCGATTCTTTTTCAGCGTCCGCTTTCATTTTTTCGTTGGCGGTAATGAGGAACTCCACACGCCTGTTCTGCGCACGGCCTTCCGCTGTTTCATTCGTATACTTCGGATAATTTTTGCTCATCCCGACGGTTTTGATGCGGGATGATTTGATCCCGTTTGACGTCAGGTAGCTGGCAACCGAACTAGCCCTTTTTTCCGAAAGGGTCTGGTTATAGGCATCAGCACCGGTATTATCCGTGTGACCCTGTATTTCCAGGTTTGTATCCGGATATTTATTCAGGATAGTGATCAGGTCATTCAGTGTTCCCTGGGCAGCACCCTGCAGGTTGGATTGGTCGAAACCGAACAATACCGCACTGCTGAACTCGACCACGATACCTTCATCAACCCTTTCCACTTTGGCTCCCGGTACTTCACTCTTGATTTCTTCAGCCTGTTTGTCCATCTTACGGCCAATGACTGCGCCCGTAACACCACCTACCGTGGCACCGATAATTGCACCAAGGGCAGTATTACCTGCGGCTTTACCAATTATGGCACCCACACCGGCACCACCTGCGGTACCTACGGCGGCACCCTTCTGCGAACGATTTAAATTATTGCAGCTGCTGGCCACCATTGAAAAGGCCAGTACGCTTATACCCAGATTCCTGATGATTTTCATAACTAATACTTTTATGTAGTAGCCTGTTTTCAAACATCATACCACGTCCACAACAAAATGACTTGCAGGACTTAATGTCATGAAAAAAAATTAAATGGGTAACAGGAGGATCAAAGAGGGACGGAATTCCCCAGCACCATCTTTTTACTCAAAAACCCGGCGCATTGCGGCGGCTTTTGTGAGACATTCTTCCCATTCAAGCACAGGATCGCTGTAGAAGGTAATACCCGATCCGGCTGGCATGGAGAGGTAGCCGGATGTCCCGTTGTACAGAATACTCCTGATAACGACGTTGAAATCAAAATCGCCCGAGGGGGCAATGTACCCGATGGTGCCGGAGAACAATCCACGGGGTGAGCGTTCATATTGGCCGATCAGTTCCATTACCCGTTTTTTAGGGGCACCGGTCATGGAACCCATGGGAAAGGTGGCTTCTATAATTTCCCCGAAGCTGGTATCATTGTCCAACTCACCACTGATGGTACTGATCATCTGGTACACCTGCGGGAAAACATACACGCCAAACAGTTCATCCACTTTTACAGATCCTTCGCGGCAGAACCTGGAAAAATCATTACGTACCAGGTCAACGATCATGACATTTTCCGAACGGTCCTTTGCACTGTGATAAAGACGGTCCGACTCATCATCGTCCTGCGATGTGCCGGCATCCCTCTTTAATGTTCCCTTGATGGGCTGCGAATAAATCCGGTCACCTGTTTTCTTGATAAACCGCTCGGGGCTCGAGCAGGCCAGCCATTGCTCATCCACCCGGTACAAAGCAGCAAAGGGCGCGGGGGAAAGTGCAGCCAGTTTTAT
>SDZZ01000115.1 GCA_004173255.1 Chitinophagaceae bacterium
TGACGTCGTGGTCGCCGATTGGATTTTTGCGGGTTACGTTTTCACCCCAGGTGCGTTTCTGGGTTTCCAGCCACACCTGGAAGTAGGGGCTGCTTTCAGCGCGCTGGAATTCGCCGTCCACTACCGGGCGTTCCTTTTGCATGTCTTCCGTACGGTAGATCGGGAAACGGATGGCAGCATTCATAAATTTCAATCCGGCATTGAGGCTATCCTTGTCATACGTAAAGTAATAATTGACCCGCTCCACGTTGGTGGTGCCGTTCCAGATCATACCCAGCTCTTCGGTACGCTGGATGAATTTTTCCTGGTCGGGGTAATCCTTATTTGCCTTGAAGAACATGTGTTCAAACAGGTGGGAGAGGCCGCTGTATTCGGGGCCCTCCGTGTACGCACCGTTTTTTACTGCAATCTCGATAGTGGTGAGCGGAACCTTGCTGTTCTCGATCACGATCACTTCGAGACCATTGTCCATTTTTTTCCAGAAGTAGTGTTCGGGCAACCTGGGCTGAGCCAGGGCTGACAGGCTGAGAAGAAGGGCTGTCAATACAAGCCATTGTTGTTTCATGGTGATTAGTTGATCCGCTGTTGCGGAATGAATAAAGAAGTGACAGGTAAGTTATAAAAGATTGGGACAGGAAGTTGAGATTAAGGAACGGCGGTCGTATGGGTACATGTCTGGTTGCGGCGCCTGTGGTCGTTGTGGCCCAGGCAGGTCCTTATGGGGTAGCTGTTAATCCCGGCAGGTAATTATGCCGGGAAAAAATCATTACCTGTAAGGGTTGAATGATCGGGGTGCCAGATACTCGTAAACTCCCCCAGGATAGGGCGATCGGGGCTTAGCCGGTCGAGCCGCAGTAATTCGATGTCGGAAGGCAGTACACGCCGGTGCATCGGGTGCATGGTGCCGCCGTTGCTGCCATCCCCTGCCCGGGCTTCCGGATTATACTGGAACGGGGCGTCCACCAGTGTACCCCGGGGATACATAATCCCTGGCGTGCCTTTGCCGCGGAGATCGAGATGGGTCGGGTGTTCAAGCCCGATAGTGTGTCCGTATTCGTGCGCGGCGGTAGTGGAACCGGTGTACAGGTTTTCGAGCAGGAAATAACCGGTATTACAACCGATGCCATCCACAAATGATATATTACCCTGGGCAAATTTTTCAACCCTGAAATAATTGCATCGGGGATCGGTATTGCCCAGGATTTCCTCGGGTTCAATATGCGGTTTGTAGTCGGCCGTAATGCGGAATATAAGCTGGTACTCTTCCTCATCGAAATAGAGCCGTGCATTGGGCTCGTTCCACATACATTCTATTTCTTCCCGCATGATGCGGGTGAGCTGTTCGTCAACGGCGTTGCCGTACGTGACAATATGTGAATCGATGTAAAGGCACTTTGCAGTGCGGTCAAACTCGGCTGAGCCCATAGTAAAGGTTTGGGCAAAACTAAGGCTTTGTCCGGGATTGGGCAGGGGGTTGGGTCCCTGCGGGATGAATCCCTACGGGATGACAATCCCTCCGGGATGACAAGAGGAGGATGACAAGAGAGAAAACGGGATGCAGGTCCCTCCGGGATGACAAGAGGGAACGGGATGACAAGAGGGAACGGGATGAAGATCCCTCCGGGATGACAAGAGGGAACGGGATGAAGATCCCTCCGGGATGACAATCCCTCCGGGATGACAAGAGGAGGGACGACAACAAGAGGATGACAACTAGTTCCTGATGGGCCGGCCGCTTTTCAGTACGCTCTGGATGCGTTCCAGGGTTTTCTTTTCACCGCAGAGTGACAGGAATGCCTCGCGTTCCAGGTCCAGCAGGTATTGTTCCGACACAAAAGACGGCTCGCTCAGATCGCCACCGCACATCACATAGGCCAGTTTCTTTGCCACCACAGAGTCGTGCTCGGTAGCGTAATTTGCCTGGCGCATGCCGTTGATCCCTGCAAGAAGCGTACCCAGTGCGGATCTTCCCAGCACCTTTACATCTTTACGGATAACCGGTGTGGTATAGCCACTGTCAAAAATACTGATGACTGATTTTTTTGCTTCGGCAATGCGCCGGCCCTGGTTCATTACTATTTCATCCAGGCCTTTGCGGTATACGCCAATATTAAATCCTTCTGCTGCCGATGTTCCGACTTTTGCGGTAGCGATGGTCAGGAACCTGTTCTTCAGGGTAATGGTATCCGGTTCGTCCTCGTGCATTTCATCGGCTGCACGCAAAACAAACTCTTTGGTCCCTCCGCCACCAGGGATCAATCCGACCCCCAGCTCAACCAGGCCAGTATAGGTTTCCGCCGAAGCGCAGACTTTATCTGCATGCAGGCTCAGTTCGCAGGCGCCACCGAGCGCAAGGCCATGGGGGGCAACCACCACCGGCACGGCCGAATACCTTGCACGCATCATGGTGTTCTGGAACATGCGGATGGCCATATCGAGTTCATCATATTCCTGGTCAATGGCCAGCATAAAGATCATACCCACATTTGCACCGGCAGAAAAATTGGCGCCTTCATTGGCAATAACCAGTCCCTTATATTCTTTCTCTGCTTTATCAATGGCTGTCTGGATCCCCGACAATACATCCCCACCAATGCTACCCATTTTGGTAAACCATTGCAACCCGAGTACATCATCACCCAGGTTATACAACCGGCAGCTGCCGTTTTTCCAGACCTGTTTGTCCTGGAAATTACTCATCACAATAAATGCCTCACCGCCTGGCAATGCTTTATATGTTTTGCTCGCCGGGTCATAACAAAGCTTCCGGCCATTTTCAATTTTATAAAAAGAGGTATTTCCTGCCGCGATCATTTCGTTCACCCAGGGCGCTACGTTGTAACCAGCTGCCTTCATGGCCTCGGTTGTTTTTACCAGGCCCAGCACGTCCCAGCTTTCAAACGCACCGATCTCCCAGCCAAAACCTGCCATCATGGCGTCATCTACGCGATAGAGTTCATCGCTGATCTCCGGGATGCGAAAGGAGATATAAGAGAACAAGCCATAGTGGAACTGTTTGTAAAATTCACCGGCTTTATCTTTTGAGGAGACCAGCATTTTCAGGCGCTGGTTCAGGTCATCTACCGGTTTTGCTGCTTCCAGGCTGGCAAATTTTGGCTTGCTCCGGGGTCCGTACTCCAGCGTTTTCAGGTTCAGGGTGAGTATTTCCTTTTCACCTTTTTCACTTTTTGTTTTTTTAAAAAAGCCCTGGCCCGTTTTATCACCCAGCCAGTTACTGGCTACTATTTTATCGAGCCATGCAGGGATTACAAAGGCTGCCCTGGCTTCATCGTCCGGGCAATTATCATATACCCCTTTTGCCACTTTCACGAGGGTGTCAATGCCCACTACATCCGCGGTGCGGAAGGTTGCAGATTTCGGACGGCCAATAAGCGGGCCGGTCAGCGCTTCCACTTCATCGATTGTAAGATCCAGTTTGTCGAGCAGCTGGAAGATCGACATGATGCTGTATACGCCGATACGATTCGCAATAAAGGCTGGGGTGTCTTTGGCAAGCACAGTTGTTTTACCCAGTATCAGGTCACCGTAACCCATCAGGAATTCGGTTACTCCGGGATCGGTATAGGGTGTTGGAATGATTTCCAATAAACGTAGGTAGCGCGGCGGATTGAAGAAGTGTGACCCGCAGAAGTTCTTTTTGAAATCCTCGCTGCGGCCTTCAGCCATCAGGTGGATCGGGATGCCCGATGTATTGGAAGTGACCAGGGTTCCGGGTTTGCGGAACTGTTCCACTTTATCGTATATAATTTTCTTGATATCGAGCCGTTCAACCACTACTTCGATGATCCAGTCGCAACCGCAAATCTCTTTCATGTTATCGTCGAAGTTGCCGGTGGAAATACGTTTGACCACCGACTTATCGTATACCGGTGAGGGGTTGCTTTTGATGGCGGCGGCCAGCGCGTCGTTGACCAGTTTGTTACGCTCGGCCGGTTTTTTACTTTCCGTAAATTCTTTCGGCACCATATCGAGCAGCAGCACATTTACTCCAACGCCTGCAAAGTGACAGGCAATCCTTGAGCCCATTACGCCGCTTCCAAGTACTGCCACTTTCCTGATATTACGCTTCATAAAGCAAGTTTAAAATTAGTTAGTTAAACAACTATTTTGTGTGAAGGTAAGAGAAAAACAGGTTAAAGGAAAGTGCCCGGCTGTTATTTAAAATCGCCTTCGAAGTAGGGGATATTTGTCTTTTTGGCTTCGGACTTATACCGTTTTACCTGTTTGCTGTTTTTTTTCAGCCCGATGCTGCTGACTACCCCGTTCATGGTGATTTTAACGAGGTAGTTGATGGCCGAGCGGTCTTTAAGCCGTTTGAAATAGACCGTTCCCTTTCTCGATTTGTTTTCATTTTTGACCAGGGTATTGGCAAAGAAGGTGATGATGCCGGTCATGAATGTTTTTTTCTGCGAACCACTCCGGACCACGCGGATCTTCAGGTCGTGGTAGTACATGGTCATATGCCCGAATGCGTGGTGTTCGCGGCCACGTACTTCCATGCTCAGGGTATCGAGTACCCCGGAACGAAGTTCGGCCGAGGCAAGGGGGCGGAGTACCGGATTCATCCTGGTAAGATCCGATTTGCCAATTTCTACTTTCATCACAAACCCGCCCAGGGTATCGAGGTAGGAAGCGTGCACATCCAGCGTGGTGGGTAGTGCGTCAGCAACGAAGCCCCCTGCATGGATCACCAGGCTGTCGTCCATATCCAGCCCGTAGTTGCGCAGGTGGGTGACGCTGCCGTTAAGACCGGTTACGGAAACGTTTCCCGTTTGTCCGTTTTTATCATTGGTCTCCTGGTAGTCGACCGATGCATTGGTCAGCAGCACAGTGTCTACTACCAGGTGCACCGGTATATGTTTGATCATATTGGTAGGCAGCAGGGTTTCCAGGCCGGGTTTGCGTGGAATCCGTTTATCGCGGTAGCTGGACATGTATCCGTTGCTGATGGCTGCAGTGCCCATATCGAGCACGGTGTCGCGGATATACCGTTCCGCATCAAACGGACCGATAGCCACTTTGCCGGTGCGGATGGTGATGTAGTCTGACTGGTACTCCTGTTTTTTTATGAACTCTTCCATGCTGGCGGAAGGGCGGAAGTTAAAGGTGTCGACCGACAGCACACGGGTCCGTTTATTATAAGCCAGGTTGCTCCAGTCGTAATGGGCGAGACTGTCATCGTAGGAACCGGTCACTTCGCGGATGCGGAACCCGGTATTCTGGGCCGCCATTTCGCGCATATCGATCAGGTTGGCCGAACTGATACTAAGATCATTGAGGCGGGCATACGCCAGGTCGAGCCTGCCTTTCTTTTTGCCAAGGCTGTCCAGTTTGAAATCGCGTGCATACAGGTCGGTAATTTTTCCCTGCCAGTCCCACGATTCAGCTTCGTCCCGGTGCACTGAAACCTTATTGATGGTGGCGGTAAAATGCCCTTTACCGGCATCGAAGGTTTTACCTTTTGCATCGGAAAAAAGAAACTGGTCAACCGACAACTTAATTTCTTCCAGTGCCACGTAGTTGTCCGGCCCTTCAAATGTTTTTATTTTTTTCAGTTCAACCGAATTGTCGGAATTGCTGCCTGTCCACCGGACAGTGCTCGTGCCTTTTTCACTTTGTGTATGCAGGTCAATCACGGGCTGGTTGAGCAATACATAATCCAGTTCCATAGCCGGCAGCGAGCGTGCTTCTTCGCCGTTTCGTTCACGGGCCACGGAATAAACCTGCACTACCGGTTTGTCAATGATGACAGAAGAGGAACGGATTTTTTTCTGCAGGATAGAATTAATATCAGGTACTATGCTGACCAGTTCCGTGCTGAGTGAAACAGAATCGCCGTTGCTGAAATGATGGTAGCTGAGCTGTTGCAGGGTCGAGGGCGCCAGGTCTGCGATATTGAATCGTGGTACCTGCAGCGTACTCCCTGCGCGGGTAAACTTCAGGTTGGTCCCGCTGGTGCGGATGCCGTTGATGAATGCCAGCCTGCTGTCGCCGGTTTTCAACCGGTCTGCCACAAAGCGGTCAAGCCATACAGTGATTTCTTTTTCTCCGTCTTTTATCAGCACACTGGTGTTTGCGCCATTTACTGCAGTAAGGTCAAAAGCCGCAGCGTTTTTCACTTTGCTTTTGGCGTGCCCCGTAATTTTTACATCGGCCGATGACCAGCTGATGCCGCTGATCTGGTTCTGGTTGTTTTTTTCATCGATCAGCATTGATTTTACTGCCACGTTTTTTGCATCGACCACCACGTTGCCATTGCTTTCAAGATGCAGGTCCGCAGCCGTGAGGCCCTGCGCGCCCGGACTGAATTTTGCCTTGCTGAGCCTGGCCACCAGGTTGCCGCTGGTAAACACGCCCTTGCGGAAGTACAGCTCATCGACCGATTGCTGTATGGTCGTAATTTTTCTGGAGTTCACCAGTTTTTCGGCGCTGACGGACAGGTATGCATCATCGAGTTTCAGCCGCGTGTTGTTGTTGAAGAGCAGGTTGATCTGCCCATTGCGGATGTGCAGGTCCTGCAACCTGAGTATGTTGCCAACGCCGGCGAGCATCTGGAATACATCCTGCCTGGCCTTGGTTTTGTTGGGCACAATGGTGTAGTTGATCACCGGGCTGTACAGGTTGATCCGTTCTGCTTTCAGTTGCTGGTCAAACAGGAGCTCATCCCACGACAGGCCATGCAGTTCAAACTGTGGCATCATCAGGCTGTTGACTACGCGGCCGTTGTTAAGTTCCTTGTAGGAAAAATTCCCCAGGCTGATCCGGTTATTGCGAATCAGGATACTGTCGAACTGGATCGAGTAAGCGCTATCGCGCAAAAAGTTTTCATAGTTGCGGATGGCCATGGCAAAACGTTCAATGCTCATCGGTCGTGCCGCCTTCTGGTTGATCCGCAATCCCTGCAGGTCGAAATTATTATGATCGGAGGTGAATGAACTTGGCCTTCCTTCACGCATGGTATTGATGTCGAATGAGCCATTCTGTACTACCACGAAGGCCAGCTGCATATCGCCCGTCATCTGCTGGATCAGTTCGTCAATCTTTGGCGGTTTGATCGGGCCTTCCCGTTTCTGCAAATCGATATCCAGTTTAAAGCGGGGGTTGATACAATACACCGAATCTGCCTTGATCACTTCCGCATGGTAAAGCGTGTCGAAGTCGATGTTCGTCATCTGCAGTTTATCGAAGAAGATCTGGAAATTATTATTTGAACTATCGCCACGCGTGGCAGAAATGGTGCAGCTGTCAAACTCGGCCAGCCGGTTGAGCACGTTCACCCGGAAGTTGCGGAAGCTGAGTTTATGGCGGCCATCGGGAAACAGGATGTCCTGGTAAGAGGTGTGCAACGATACATTGTCGCTGAACAGTATTTTTTGCTGCCCGCGGTTGGCCGAGCTGTCGACCGACAGGTTTTCCAGTTTAAAAAAGATACGGCTGATGCGGATTGGATGGTCTTCGGGCCGCATGTTGTTGACCAGGGAGAAGGTACCGTTATCGATGGAAAAACGATCTACCTGTAAAACCTTTAATGCATCCTGGATCGATTTATACACCCGCCCCATTTCCTGGGGGATGGAAAGGCTGGTATCATTTGCAGTTGTGCTGTCGCGTGCCGACCGGAGTCGGGTGACGGTAATGGACGGAGTAATCACCTGCAGTGAATCAATCAGGAATCTTTTATCGAAGATCAGTGGCCACATCGATTTTACCTGGATGCGGATCCGTTCCACATCGAGCTGGTAACTGTTGGGTGATGATACCGTGTCGGTGGAAGTGAAACTGACTTTGCGCAATTCAAACTTTGAACTGAACCAGTTGAATTTGAATTTGTCGATTTTGAGGGTAAGTCGTCCGTTCGATTGTGAACTGACCATGTTTTCGATCAGTTCCTCGGCATGGTTTACGAACCAGAAGTGGAAACACAGCAGCAGCGCGAGGAGTCCCCCCAAGCAGTACAGTATTATTTTCCTGAGCGTATGTTTCTTCTTAGTATCTGCCAAGGTCCGGAATCATTAAGCCTTGAATTTACGCTATTTACGCGGGGTTACCAAGGTGCGGACTGTGAGGTCGGTCGGCTGGCACTACCTCGCCGCAAATTCTTCTGCCAAAAACTTATCCAGTTTGTTTGCCCAGTGCCCGAGGTAATCGATCATCTCTACCATTTCATGGTAATCCATTCCCGAGATGTTCCGCTCGGCAACAACACACAGGATACCACGTTCTTCATCGGCCGTTATCTTATATCCCATATATTTTGCATTGATCTGCAATACTGTCCGGAAGAGGGCAAACTGCCGCATAATATCTTTCGGGATTTCGCAGAGCGGGGCCATACAACGGATAAAGTGATCTGAGCTTCCTTCGGGTCCTTTTTGTGTGGTCACAAACACCTCGATGGTGGTATTGCCATTGGAAAAATACCAGGCATTAGTGGAAGGATGATAGATCTGTTCTGCGCTTACGCCAATGCTTTCGCATAACTGGCCGATATACACTCCAACCCGTTCAACTAATGTCATATTGGGAATTTTTAGCTCACCATTGCGCCATTCGCGGAGGCCTGGTCGGGATTGACAAACTGTAAGGAACCATCCGGCTGGGTAGCCATCAGGATCATACCGTTGCTTTCAATACCTCTCATTTTGCGGGGAGCAAGGTTCGCTACTATAACGACCTGTTTCCCGATAATATTCTCCGGGGCGAAATGTAATGCGATCCCGGATACAATGGTCCGCTTTTCGGTGCCAAGATCCACTTCCAACTTTAACAATTTATCGGCTTTTGCCACCTTCTCCGCCGCGGTAATGGTACCGACTTTCAGGTCCAGTTTAGCGAAATCATCATACTGGATTTCCGGTTTTGGGACTGCTTCTCCTGAAGGTGCTGTGCCTGGCCCGGCTGCAGTTGTTGACCCGGTGGCAGATGTTCCGTTCGTTACGGCTGTAGTTTTACCAGCAACAGATGAACCCGATGCATCACCGGCATTGGCAGGTACGCCTGTTGCTGCTGCATCTGCTGCTTTGATTGCATCTGTTTTGACGAGGCTTTGTTTGAGTTTTTCAATCTGTGTGGCGATCTCTGCGTCTTCGATTTTGCGAAACAGGATCTGCGGTTCACGCAGGCTGTAGCCAACACTCAGCAGTTTTATCTTACCCGCATTGTCCCAATCCAGCATTTTATCCACCACCTTCATCATGCCCAGCATTTTTTGTGCAGTGTTGGGCAGGAACGGGTTGATGAGCACAGCCAGGTTGGCCGTCAGCTGCAGGCAGAGGTGCAGGCAGTTGTCGATCGACTGCTGTGCTGCCGGGTTGTTTGCGAGTGACTTTGCAACGATCCAGGGTTCTTTTTCCTGCATGTATTTATTGCCCCGGCGCGACAGGTCGATTACCTCGAACAGTGCATCGCGGAAACGGAAATTGTCGAGTGCCGTCTGCACCTTCCCTTTGGATGCTTCGATGTCGGCAATGATGACGCGGTCCGCATCATCAAGTAATGCTTCGTGCAGCTTCGGCACTTTACCGCCGCATAATTTATGCATCAGCACGAATGTGCGGTTGACAAAGTTGCCGAAGATGTTGGCCAGTTCACTGTTATTGCGGTCCTGGAAATCCTTCCAGGTAAAATCATTGTCCTTCGTTTCCGGTGCGTTTGAGCAAAGTACATAGCGGAGCACATCTTCGCATCCCGGAAAATCTTTCAGGTATTCGTCCACCCATACGGCCCAGTTGCGGCTGGTCGAAATTTTTTCACCTTCGAGGTTCAGGAATTCATTGGCCGGTACATTATCCGGCAATACAAAACCGCCATGGGCCTTCAGCATGGCCGGGAAAATAACACAGTGGAATACGATGTTATCTTTTCCAATGAAATGGATCAGGCGGGTATCTTCTTTACACCAGTAATCGCCCCATTGTTCGGTCAGCTGTTTGGTAGCCGAAATATAACCGATCGGTGCATCGAACCAAACGTACAGTACTTTGCCTTCCGCACCGGTCACCGGTACCTTCACTCCCCAGCTGCTGTCGCGGGTCATGGCCCTTGGCTGCAGGCCATTGTCCAGCCAGCTTTTCACCTGGCCATATACATTATTTTTCCATTCGGTATGACCGTCCACGGCCCATTCCTTCAGCCATGTTTCATAATTCTGCAATGGGAAATACCAGTGTCTGGTTGTTTTTTTCACCGGGACGGCATCACTCAATGCACTACGCGGGTTAATCAGCTGGTCGGGGCTGAGGCTTGAACCGCAGCGTTCGCACTGGTCACCGTACGCATTCGGGTTGGAGCATACGGGGCAGGTACCGATGATGTAGCGGTCGGCCAGGAATGTATTGGTCTTTTCATCATAGTACTGTTCCGATTCTTTTTCTTCGAACAGTCCGTCGTCGTACATTTTTTTGAAAAATGCCGAAGCCGTTTCGTGATGGATTTTATCGGATGTGCGTGAGTAGATGTCGAAGGAAATGCCCATCTGTGCAAAGCTGTCGCGGATGATAGCGTGGTATTTATCAACCACCTGTTGTGGGGTGATCCCTTCTTTCATGGCGCGGATGGTGATGGGTACACCATGTTCGTCGCTGCCGCAGACAAATTTCACCTCCTGCTTTCGAGCACGCAGGTAACGTACATAAATATCGGCAGGAATGTAACAGCCGGCCAGGTGTCCGATGTGGACGGGACCGTTTGCATAGGGAAGGGCCGCGGTAACGAGATGTCGTTTAAAGTCAGTCATTGTAAAAAGCCATTCAGTGGTAATCTGCAAAAATACCGGATTAACAGTCACGGCCAAATGCGTGATTTCAGATAACTTTAATTCATGAACCGTAAAGATTTCCTTGCGTCGACCGGCACTTTGCTTGCGGGCGCCGCCATCCCGGAGATTTCCTCTTCCATTGTTGATGCCACCGATCCTGCCACGCTGGTACCGCCCTACCTGGTCAAAGGTGACCTGATTGGCATCACGGCCCCGGCCGGTTTCTTCGTTGCTGCCGACATTGCGCCGGCCGTTAAGCAACTGGAGGCATGGGGTTTCCGGGTAAAAATGGGG
>SDZZ01000116.1 GCA_004173255.1 Chitinophagaceae bacterium
GTCCTGCATTACCTGGCCTTACGATCGAACGGATCGGGACTGTCTTTCACAAACACCCCGTTGTTATACAGGTATCGCTGTACTGGTCGCGGGGGCTCACTGACCGCATTGCCAACCCCCGGTCCGGCCCAATCCCCCTTTCCATAAATAATACAGGCTTCCCTCAATCCATTGCGGAAAAAATAGGCGCTGCCGATCTTGTCCGGCGCACCATCCAGGGAAACCGGGCCGTCAAACACCGGCAGGCTATCCATCGCCCTGGTCACCGCATCCCCAGCCAGCTTCCACTGCCCGCTAACATTCAGCAACAACACCACACTGAGTGAAAAAATAACGGCCACCGACGGCAGGAAAAACCGGGTCCTGAAAAAATTACCGGTCAACAGGACAGTTACAAACAAACAGGTAAACACCGCAGACTGATACAAAAACCTTCCCCCTTCATGATCGGTTGTACTGATACCAACCGTTACCAGCGGCAGCAGCGCAACAACCATCAACAATATATAAAGGCAGGCCTGGCGGAAGAACGGGATATTTCTTTTCATCAGTCCCCACATCAGCAAACCCAGCAGGAGCAGTACCGACAGCAAAGAGGCAACAAAATATACTGCGTTGGCGGAGGGAGGAATGAAACCACGACTTACCAGCGCCGCATAATTATACAGGTAAAACCCAATGCCGTTGCCGGTACGGAAATAACTGCCGCCATCACCTTCAGGAAGCACGGCATACCGCAGCAGGATGTACCCCAGCATTACCGCAACATATGGCCAGGTAACGCGGAATGCAGCAATGATGCGCCGGTCACGGTGAATAGATAAAATAAAGATCACCAGCGGCAACACCCCTGCGGTCTCATAACCGAGCAATGCAATGGCGAAAGCCAGCAGCGACAGGATCTGCAGGTGAAGTTTACCCAACGCAGACCATCGCACGAACATCAACAGGGAAAGCAGGACAAATAAAGTGGAGAGCAGTATGCCCCGGCCAATTACCCAGATCACGGTCTCCGCATGCATCGGGTAACAGATAAACAGCAGGCCGCCCATCATCCCGATCACCATCCTGCTTTGTTTTATACCATAGTAATCACTAAACCCAAACGACAACAACACCACCAGGAAACCGCTGCATCCATGCAACAGGATATTGACCACATGATAACTTAACGGATTAAACCCGGCCACCTGGTATTGCAGGTAAAGGGTGAGGTCGCCCAGGGGGCGGAGGAAAATACCGGTATCAAAATTATTTTTTGAAAGCCGCAGCATCACCTGGAAGTCGTCCGAAAAAAAAGGGAGCTGTATCGCCTGTGCGTACACCAGCAGCGACAGCAGCAGGCTGCCGGTAAGTATCTTTAGTTGAAAACTGCGTGAAACTGGCATCATAAACCTTGTTGTGACAACCTTCCGAAATTAGGGATAAAAAAAGATCCCGGCTACCTGCGGCAACCGGGACCATTATTAATTATCTGTCAGCGTATTTTAGGACTATTCAGTCAGCTTATTTTTCGGGTGTCAGACATTCATCTGCGACCGTGCGGTTCGCATCATCGCATCAGGTACATTTTACCATACCCCTTGTTAAAGAACTTATCAGTGTTATCTCCTTCCGCTTTGTACTTGTCGAGTGACTTGCCATTCATGCTGGTGATCACGCGGTACAGGTAAATACCGTTGGCCAGCTTGGCGCCATACTGGTCGGTACCATCCCACTTGAACTCGGTCATGTTCCGGCCAATATGCAACGGACCCAGTTCATCCTTGGTAATCTCCCTTACAATTTTACCCGTAATGGTGAGTACCTGGATCCGGATATTCTGCGGAACCTCGCTGCCGGTCAGTGTAAACACAAATGCGGTCTGTGTTGTAAACGGATTCGGATAGTTGAGCATATTGGAGATCATCGGTTTGTTGATGACCTGGAATGCGACCTTATAAGACGAGCGGCCGGCAATATTATCACTCTGGTCCTTGCCACTTACAATCAGTTCGTACTCCCCATCCTGCGGGAAATAAGGTTTCAGGTTGATGCTCGCCGTGTTGTTGGTGTTGGGTGCCTGTCCGGCCGGGATCCAGCTCATGGTGTCCGTATTGTTGAAATAGAACGGACGGGTGGTACCATCCGGATATTTCACCTTCACCGAAACAAGGCTGGTATCGTCGAGGATCATCCATTTTGCTTCATCTTTCAGCTTCACCAGGATATCGGGCCGTGCAGCAACGATATCACGGTTCAGGATGTGCACCCCGTCGAACGTGACGTCCAGTAATGGACTCAGGCTATCAGGCCGCACATACATGTTCCGGAATGCATAGTTGTTAAATAGGTATTGTTCCGGCTGGTCATTGTCCGGGTTGAAGTTCACAAACACGGTATTATGGCCCGACAAGGCCCTGGTATCAACCGACACCCTGAACTGCAGCGTATCGTTCGGGGCAACCGTCTTGAGGTCTTTCTGCCTTGGAACCGGGATAATCGTTTCCACGTTATTATTATCCAGCACCGTCACTTTCACCTTCAGGCTATCGAAATCATACCGGCTGATATTCTTGAACCCGATCCCCATGTTATAAGGCTCCCCTGCTTCCACCGTATCCCTGCTGGTAAAGTAGAGATTTGGTGCAATAGCTCCTTCCGGCACGGGTGTATAAGTAAGCTCCCAATACCTCAGCTGGAACGGTGTGGCATGCACGGTATCTTTCGAATTAAGCTGTAAGCGCATATTCGGATACTGGGTGGCACTGACCGCCGAGATGTCGAAGTTGTCCGAGGTAATATCGGTATACAGTGTTGTTTCAGTACCATTTGGGCTCACGCCGATCACATTCACCGATGCCCGGTCGCTATTGTCATTTTCGATAGACTGGCCATTCCATTTCATAGTATGCCATTCGCTGGCCGGACCAATTACCGGTGACTTGAAATGCCCGGTAGTACTTACCGTAAGCACATTCTTGGTCAGCGATACCATGTCATAAATACCTTCTGATACGGCTTCCACATCTTCAAAATCCGGATGGTTTTTCTGGTACACAAAAATGAAAGCGCGCTTTTTATAGAATGAATCGATATCGGCAAAGCCGGCACCCTTCAACTTATGATAGAGGGTATTGCCCGCACCATTCGCGATGGAATCGGCCATCCATTCATTCACGAAACCATTCACGTCATTGTTCGGAATATTCCGGATCACGACAATATAGTGATCGGGGATCCAGTCCATGAAGTCACGCATCTGGTCCCTTCCCGTCTTGGTCATATAGCTCCACTCAAAATTCCATGACCTGGAGGTGGCGCAGGGAACAGCAGACCCACCCTGACCGGTTGGATTTGGCAATGCCCGGAAAGAAATAGGATCAATCAGGTTAAAGATGAGTGAACTTCCCACACAGGCACTCCGGATATAAGCATCACCGTCGGGTGCCACCACAAAGTTCCCGTCTTCCGTACCTGCGGTTGGATATACCCCGTTCGAAGAAAAAATATAATGCAGGGTGGAATCAAATTTCCAGCGGCGGTCGGCCTCATCGAGCCGCATCAGCGTACCGGTTGAATTTTTATGCTGGAAGTACTGCGCCTGGGCAAAACCATCCTGCGCGTTATTGATGTACTGGAAAGAAGATTTATTCCACTTGAAATCACCGGTCGATACATTCTCCGCCACCCTCCAGTAATAAACCGTACTGTCGGTCATGGCTGAGTTAAATACTGTTTCCACAATACCACCCGAACCGGTCACCGTTTTGCTGACCTTCATTGCCGAATTGAAACTTTCGGTGGTATCAATTTCAAAAATATAGTTCCGTGATTCCGCAAAGGCATTGGCCGTGGACGCAATCAGTTTTGGATCGGTGTAGTTAACAATCGAATAGGTGTAAGGATACACCGGGCGGATCTCATCTTCATAGATGTAAACATCTTTACTGATGCTGTTATTGGTTTCAAATAACTCATCCACCTCATTGTCTGCATCCACCGTAATCAGGATCTTGTTCAGTCCCTTGTCGCGGGTACCCACAATAGGGATATCATAGGTGATGGAGTCCATGTAACGGATACCCCGGATGGTGTCGCGGCGGATCACTTCCGGTACCGGGTTATTCGGGTAAGTCCTTTTGACCTCGACCACAATTGATTTGTCGGGCGACTTACCAATGTTCATAATGTTGGCTTTCACCTTAAAAGTCGGCTCGGCCACAGAAATGAAAGCAGGTGACACTTTCACCATCTGGTCTTCGATTACATAGTCCGGTTTCTGGAACGTATACATACGGATGGCCGGATCACCGTGCAGGGTAAACTGTTCACACTGGAACCGGGCATAGAAATCATTTTCAGAAGTCTGCAGGAATACATTCCTCACCGCTTCGTCCATAATAGTTCCAAGGGTGGAGCCGTAGTTCGTCTGTGCCAGTGAACGGTAAAACCGGGTACAGTAAATATCGAGGTAGTGCACAATGCCAAGGTGGGTACTCGCCATAAAGGCGATGGATCCGCGGCGTTTGGCCAGTACATATTTTTCAGAAATCGTTTCCTTGGTAAATAACCTGGCTGTGTTGAAACTGTAAAAGTTGCCGGCGTTACAGCCCATCACATTAAAGATGGGATACTTGCCTTCATTCTGGTAGTTGTTCGGGTTGTCGAGGTTAAATTCAAGGGTGTTGGAGGAAGAGTGACCGAAATAGGTCAGCAGTCCGACCCCGGTATGGAACAGTCCCGACAGTTCCGCATTGTTCAGCTGCTCCACATTGTCCGAACTGGTCTTTTTGAATGTATAGGTCTTACCGCCATACAGCGTATCCTCAATGGTACGCCTGAAACCTTCCAGTGCATTAAAAAGTATATCGGTAGTCACATCATCGCTTGCACCCACCACATGCACCACGTTCTTCCTCCATGCCTGGTCGGCAGTGGCCGGTGAGGTGGTAATGCGTACCTGTTCGTACTCGATCAGTTTTTCGAGGTAGTCGGCCACTTCCGCTTTATTGATGACGGAAAGCCGGCCGATCGGGATCAATGGCAGTGAGGTACCGGGCTCGGCAGTAAAAAGATTATCTGAAGCGGGGTAGCCAAAAGTGGGTACCATCATCAGTTTATCCAGGTCGGGGTTGCCCTCGTTATTACGGTAGCTGTTGTAATAAATGGCTTTACCGATCAGTAATACATTCTGGATGGGCTGGCTATAGTTGGCTTTTGCCCAGCGGATAAAATTGCGGATTGAATTGGGGTGGAATTTGATACCGAAAGCGAACTGGTCAACCAGTTCATCGATCATATAAATTTTTGCATTGTATGAACCACCTGCTGCGCTTGAGCGGTAGTTCCGGTAATCACCCACGGGGTCGGCCCCGGCGGTACCGGTGAACAGCGGATTGGTAATCATCAGGTAATTGCCCTGGTTGGCAGCAAGGCCATAGTTGACAAAATTCCGCTGCTGCATGGTGGTCACATCCGTAGTATTCGCGGCCGCCTGGTTCACCAGCACAAACCTCCTGTCGAATGGCGAAGGCACAACGGCAAACTTCAGGATAACGGGATCGGTGATGTCTGCCACATAACGTTTGCCCGTGGTGAGGTCGAGCAGTATCGGCGCGCCGCCAGTGCGGTTGAATGAAAAAATTTCCAGGTAGTTGCCCGATGAATTGGCAGGCAGGCTCAATTCAAAATTGGAAGCACCACCGAAGTTGAACAAACGCGGGTACGTTATTTCCACCATGGCAACGGTCAGCCGGTCGGCCGTCCCTGGTCCCTTGTTAATGATTTCGATCATCGGGTTGGCCGTCAGTGCTGCAACGGGAACCGTCTTTGAATATTTTATATAATCGTAGTAATCGAGTTGTGGTCCGGCGATTGAGTCACCGTTCAGGTTAATCAGCGCATAACGTGCATTGACAGCATCACCGGAAGCATTGATGCGGATGGTGGCATCGGGGGCACCCGGACCGGCATACGGCTGGATGGATGTAAAGGGCACCTGGTAAGGGATGCCGGGGGTCTGGGATTGACTGGTAAAGCCTTCCCCTTTATCGTACGACGACGAATACGTGTAGGATACGCCAACCAGTTCGGAACGTCCGGGACTTATTTTATTCCTGGGGTAACTGCCGGCTGTATACATAAAAAATGGCTCGGCACTCAGGGTGTTGCCAGCCACATCATTGGTTGTTGGTGTGAGGCGCGCATTATTGACGGGTACGGGATTTACAGTGAGAAAGAAAAATGCGGTGTCGGTTGACAGGGACCATTTATCATTCATCTGCCAGTCCGCTTCCCGGTAAAGAGCCTTATCGGGTTTACCATCATTCATTTCACCCCAGAATTCAATGTATCCACCTGCACCAATCGGCGCGTTGGTACTGGTGGTGTAAAGCGGCACCTGTTTCCCATTCCTCCAAAGCTGGAAATAATCTGCGTTGACCGCACCCATGCTGTTGGCCGCCAGCAGGGCCTGTGGAATCCGGTACATCCCGGTTTTGCCCACCTTGAATTTGTAATAGGTCTTGCTATAGTCGATCCATTCATTATTGTAACCCTGCGCAGCAGCGGAGAGTGACGTAATGATGGCCAATAAAAGTAAAATTCGTTTCATGCAGGTTGATTGGTGGTACGGTAGTTATTTTTTCTTTTTCGCTTTGGTCTTGTCATTGTTGACCATATCGAGCCGCAGGGAAAAGACATGGGTAAACAACGGGTTCGACTGGTTGGCAAGATTGGTGAAGGCATAATCAATGGTTACGGTCTGTACCTTAAAACCCGCGCCCACACTGGGCTGGTAGATCCATACCTTTTTCTGGTTGGTAATATCGTTGTCATCCAGCGCCCGCTGGAAATTGTTAATACCGGTACGCAGGAAGAACACACTGTTTACGTTGAGTTCCAGGCCGAGTTTGGGATCCACACTCAGCGGGTCGGTGCTGATCACCGTGTTGCGGCGGCCATCGAAAGTAAGGTCGAGGTTTGCTTCAGCCAGCAGGCTTGTTTTTTTACCCAGTTTAAAATCCCTTGCAGCGCCTACGATCAGTCGCGGGGCAGTCATTTCGGTCGACTTCACCGGGATTTTGTTATTGGTCAGGTATAGCGCTTCTTTTTCCCTTTCGGTAAATGTGAACGACCACGCGTTGAATGTGCTGGTTATATCGCGGGCAGACAGACCGAATTTCCATTTGTGATGGATGATCTGTACACCGGCATCAATACCGAAACCCCAGGCTTTGGCAAACTTGCCAACGCTGCGGTGGATGACTTTTGCATTCAGCCCGAAATGGATGTTCTTGTTTTCCTTCTCTTTCAGTTTTTGTGCGAATGACACGAGGAAGCCATAGTCGGCCGATGAAAAGGCTGTTACGTTATCGTAGTTGTAGGAACCATCGGGCTCTACCAGGAAAAGTGTGTTGGGGATATCATCCACTGCAAAACGAAGACCGGTGAGGGCCACCGTCCGTTTGTTGTTTGCCGAAGGGAAAGCGATGCTGGCATAATCATATTTACCGATCCCGGCAAAATACTCTGCATGCATCAGGTTGATCTGCGGGTGGTCTTTCACGCCGACCAGTCCGGCCGGGTTCCAGTAACCCGCTGTACCATCATTGACCGATGCTACCTGTGCACTACCCATTGCAAGACCCCTTGCACCTGCACCAATATTGAGGAATTCATTGGAATATTTCCGGAATTGCGCCGAGGCGCCAAGGCAAAGGAATGCCGCCAGAAAGGTGAAATATATTCGGGTCGATTTCATCAGGATAGTTTATCTAATAAGCAATTACGGAAATTGGTGTTACCGGGACTTGCCGCCTGTAAAAGTATACCAACCGACGTTACCATCATAGTTTTACGTAGGAAAAAACCCGGGCCTTGAAAACGAAACATTTAGAAAAATATTGCATTTGGCGGGGGCCTTGGGGCATCCTTCGTATTTTTGCGCCAAATTCTTACATAACGTGATGAATCTCATTGAAGAACTGCGCTGGAGAGGCATGTTACAGGACATTATGCCGGGTACTTCAGAACAACTCGAAAAAGAAATGACAACGGCCTATATCGGGTTCGATCCCACGGCCGACAGCCTGCATATCGGCAGCCTGGTTCCGATCCTCCTGCTGCGGCACCTGCAGAAGGCCGGGCACAAGCCCATTGCCCTGGTGGGCGGAGCCACCGGCATGGTCGGCGACCCGAGTATGAAAAGTGAGGAGCGGAACCTGCTCAATGAGGAACAACTGGAAAAAAACGTGAAGGGGGTTCGCTCCCAGCTGGAGAAATACCTTGACTTCGACGCCGCACTTCCCAATGCAGCCGAGATGGTCAACAACTACGACTGGTTTAAAAACATCAGCTTTATCGATTTCCTGCGCGACACAGGGAAACACATTACGGTTAATTACATGATGTCGAAAGACAGTGTAAAAAAACGGATTGAGGGTACCACGGGTATCAGCTATACCGAGTTTGCTTACCAGCTGATGCAGGGGTACGACTACTACTGGCTGTACCAGAACAAAAACGTAAAACTCCAAATGGGCGGCAGTGACCAGTGGGGGAATATTACTACTGGCACGGAGCTGGTCCGCCGCAAAGCAAGCGGTGAAGCTTTTGCCTTTACCTGCCCGCTGCTGACCAAGGCCGATGGTGGCAAGTTTGGTAAAACAGAATCCGGAAACGTGTGGCTCGATCCTGTGCGCACCACCCCGTTCCAGTTTTACCAGTTCTGGCTGAATGCATCTGACGCCGATGCGGTGAAATGGATCCGCGTGTTTACTTTTTTATCGAAGGAAGAAATTGAAAAGCTCGATGCGGAGCATGCGTCCGATCCGGCCAAACGGATCCTGCAAAAAGAACTGGCGAAACAGGTAACCCTGTTTGTGCATGGTGAGGGCGCCCTGGAGGAAGCCATCACCACAACAGAAAAAACATTCAGCAACCAGCATGTTGCTGCGGAAGACCTTTCCGTGGAAGACCTGGAAAAGATGCAGGGTGTAACAGCCCTGCGTTTTCCCAAAGAGAAACTGGCCGCGGGTATAGACCTGGTCAGTTTCCTGGCCGAAACGGAAGTGCTGGCAAGTAAAGGCGAAGCGAAAAAAATGATAACGGGCGGGGGCATCAGCTTAAACCGGAAGAAGGCAGATGACCTGCAGTTGATCATTAGCCCTGCGCACCTGTTGCACGATAAATACATCCTGGTGCAGAAAGGAAAGAAAAACCACTACCTCGTTACGGTGGAGTAATACCGGACTTTGATGAACGGTAGTGATTGCTGATTCCTGTAACGGGAGTTTCATTATCTTCAGACGCATCAGTCCCTGCATGGGCTATTATGGGGAAGCAAAAATTTTCGGGATTAATGGACAAAGTTTATTTCATCAGTGGTCTTGGGGCAGACAAGCGGGTATTCAAATATCTGGATCTCTCTTTCTGCGAACCGGTTTATATTGACTGGATCGAGGCCCGTGCCGGTGAAACCCTTGCCCAGTATGCCACGCGGCTTCGCGAGTTTATTCCCGAGGAAGCGCCCGTCATTGTTGGTCTTTCCCTGGGTGGCATGATCGCCACCGAGATGGCCAAGCAGGATGCGAAGGTGAAAAGTATTATTATCAGCAGTAATAAAATTGCGAGCGAGTTCCCGCGCCATTTGAAAGTGTTCCGGCATTTTCCTTTTCACAAGGCTATTCCCGGTGCAGCCCTCAAAAAATACCAGAAAGTGTACACGAGCATTTTTGGCGTGAAGGATCCTGAGCAAAAAAAACTGATTTACCAGATTGTTGCTGATTCGGACATGAAGTTTGTGAAGTGGGCCATCACCGCTATCCTTCGATGGGATAACAATGTCATTCCTCCGAACCTGGTACATATACACGGCACGGCCGATCGCCTGCTGCCCTACAAGCGCGCCAAGATCGATTACATCATCGAAGGTGGCAGCCACGTAATGACCCTGGACAAAGCAGACCAGCTGTCCGTCATTGTCAAACAACTGGTGTTGTCCTACCGCAAAGAACTGGTGTGAGCCGGCAAATAATTGGATTTCCTTTCACCCACAACTCCACGCTGTAACTCAAAGCCTCTTAGCGGGTGAAGGTTTTTCAAATATGAACAGGAAAAACCAAACCTGTTTTATTTCACAGCCTGGATCGCCTTCCACATTTGTTCGGCCACCAGCTGGTTGCCCATGTCATTTAAATGAACCATATCGGAGGTCAGGATGCCGCGGTCCTTGTTAGAGGGATTATTTTTCAGGTTGTACTCAAGGAAAACCTTACGCAGGTCAACCAGTGGCAGGTTGTTTTTTGCAGCGATATCGCGGATAAACCCACTGTATTTGTTAAGGTCTCCGTCCAGCTGGTTGGTATAATCGGTCTTTTCGCCGATCGCTGCCGGGGTAACCAGGATGATCTTCGCACCGGCCGCGGTGATCTTGTCGATCAGTGCCTGGTAAAAATTCTGGAATTTGTCGGCGTCCGTACCCGTGCCCAGGCTCTGTTTATGCCAGACATCATTTACACCCACATAGATCAGCACGATATCGGGTTTTTTATCCAGCACATCTTTTTCAAGGCGGAGATAAAGATCATATACTTTATTGCCGCCGATGCCTGCGCCAATAAAGTCAAACTGGTCGGACTTCCCTTCTTTCCGGCTCATGGAGTCGATGCGGGTGATGTATCCACCCGGCTGCACACCAGCCTGCGTAATGGAGTCGCCAAAGAAGATCACCTTCTTTTTATTCTGCGGAACAAAAGCCATCAGCACAAACAGGGACAATGTGGCAAGCGCATATTTCATAATGGATCGTTATTTAGAATTTTTTACATCGCCGGTTATTCAACATTCACCTGCTTCTTGATCACCGCACCCTGCACGGCCTCCGGCAGGAATTTGCGTTCACGGATCAGGTAGCCATTCCCTTTTTCACAGAAATGCACTTTCAGGTTTTCGATACTGACCGGGTTGCCATCGGGGATGTCGGCAATGTTGGAATGCAGGATATCGTGACCATCAATGATCACCACCAGTCCGCTCCCGATCGCTTCCATCTTGTTC
>SDZZ01000117.1 GCA_004173255.1 Chitinophagaceae bacterium
AACCATCAGGCGTTTTTCAAATGCAAACTTTTCCGCGATGGTCTTGATGTAAATGTCTTCAATGGTTGTGGCCTTGCTCTCACGCAGTGTTTTCAGTTCGGTATTCTCAAAGAACACTACCAGCAACAGGTGGTAGCGCGCAATCCGTTTGAGCGCGGGCATTTCCCGGTTGAGGCTTTCCATCGATTCGAAATTGGTAAACAGCACTACCAGTCCGCGGTTGGTGACGCGGTTACGGATGGTGGAAAAAAGTTTCTCAAAGTCCGACTCGAGGTAGTTTGTTTTCTGCCGATAAAGTGTTTCGAGGATAATATTCATCTGCGAAACCTTTTTATCAGCCAGCACAAATGAATCAAGGTTTTGTGAGAAGGTGATCAGCCCGGCCTTGTCCTGCTTTACCAGCGCCACATTGGCCAGCACCAGTGCAGCGTTGATGGAATGGTCGAGCAATGTCATTCCGTTAAATGGCATTTTCATCACCCGCCCTTTATTGATCACACAATAGACCTGTTGGCTGCGTTCATCGGTAAAATTGTTAACCATCAGCTGGTCTTTCCTTGCGGTGGCCTTCCAGTTGATGGTGCGGTAATCGTCGCCCCGCACGTACTCCTTGATCTGTTCAAACTCCATGCTATGTCCCAGCCGGCGGATCTTCTTCACCCCTGCTTCCTGCAGGCGGTTGCTGGCGGCAAGTAACTGGTATCGTCGCATGGTAAAATAGGATGGATAAACCTTCACCGTTTTTTTTGCAGGTATCACGTACCGGCGTTTGACAAACTGTAACGGACCATGGGCAAATACATTGATATCATTAAAAACATATTCCCCCCTTGACACGGGCCGCAGCGTGTATTCGATATCGGCCACGGTTCCTGCCGCTATATCGGCCCGGCGGATCCAGTTGCGTTCCTGGAATTGTTCAGGCAATTCGTCTATGGCACTGATGTGCACCTTGTACCCATAATGGTTATGGATGAGTAATGACAGTTTATTATCGTCCCCGATGCTGAGCCTGTCGGACGAGATCCGTTCGGCCGTAATACCATTACGGCTGTAAAGCACCAGCGTATCTACCAGCAAGGCAATAGCGATGAGCAACAGCCATAACCAGGCAAGCTGGTAAAAGCCGGTGAAAAAGTAGCTCAGCACAAACGCCACAGGAGCCACTCCCGCCAGGTAGTAAACAACACTATTGAGGTAAAATGATTTGATCATGTGCTGCGGGAAACTTGAAAAAAAACCGTGATTAAAATTATCTCGGAACGTCCATTGCCTGTACGATCTGACGGATTACCTCTTCTTCGGTCACCCCTTCCATTTCCTTATCCGGTGCAAGTATGATACGGTGACGGAGTACCGGCACCAGCACTTCCCGGATGTCTTCGGGTGTTACAAAATCCCGGCCCTGCATGGCCGCAATGGCCTTGGACGCATTCATCACAGCCAGCGAAGCCCTTGGTGATGCACCGAGATAGATCGATTTATGGTTACGCGTCTGGTGGATCAGTTTAGCAATAAACTGCAATAGCTTTTCCTCGATCAGGATATCCTTGATCTGCCTGCGCAGTTCGTTGATCTGCGCGCCGGAGATCACGGGCTTCACCAGGTCGTACACTTTTGTATTTCCAAGGTGATGGAACTGGGTCAGTATGGTCAGCTCCTCCGTCTCGGTTGGATAAGGCACTACTATTTTGAACAGGAAACGGTCCAGCTGGGCTTCGGGCAAACGGTAGGTTCCTTCCTGCTCCACCGGGTTCTGCGTGGCCAGCACCATAAACGGCGCCTCCATGGCGTGGGTCTTTCCATCGATGGAGATCTGTCGTTCTTCCATTACTTCCAGCAGGGCAGACTGCGTTTTTGCCGGGGCGCGGTTAATCTCATCCACCAGGATGATATTGCCGAAAATCGGCCCGCGCTTAAAGTCAAACGTTCCTTCCTTCGGGTTAAAAACCGGCGTCCCGATCACATCGGACGGCATGAGGTCGGGAGTAAACTGCACGCGCGAAAAACCTGCGTCCACGGAGCGGGCAACCAGGCGCGCAGTCAGTGTTTTTGCAACGCCCGGCACCCCTTCAATGAGCACGTGGCCATCGGCCAGCAACGCAGCGATAATCAGTTTGACCATTTCATCCTGGCCTACAATCAGTTTTTTTATTTCCTGGCGGATGGATAACACCGCTTCGTTGAGTGCGGTGAGGTCGGTCCGTGGCTGAAAAATCTGTTCTTCCATGCTAAGCGGTTTTATAAAAAGTTTCCAGTTGTTTATGGAACGCTGCCAGTTGTGCGGGTGACACCTGGTTGTGTTCCATTGTTTGTATTGATTGAACTATCTCTGTGATGAGCGGAAGCTCCACTCCTGTTTTGAAATGCAGCTGGTTGATGAATTCGTCATTCAGCGTGGTGGTGACCAGCTTGTAACGTGATCGTACATGTTCCAGGAAATAGGCCGTCATTTTACGCGCGAGGTTGGCATGATCGCCTTTATCGTGGTACAACCTGCCAACCGTTTTGGTAAAGTCAAGTGTGGCATTGGCTTCCTTTTTAATGATCGGTATAACGCGTTGCTTGCGCCGGATGCCCAACAGCACATACGCCAGTATCAGGAAAAAGGCAGCCAGCAGCGCAGCTTTGAACGGTTTCTTCCCTTCGCTGTTTTTGATATTCATCAGCACGGTGAGCCAGTTCTTTTTCGGGTTGTTACTGTCCGATGCTTTTTTAGTACGGTAATATTCGTCCCATAGTATTTTGCTGGTGCCTGCGGGGATCAGGGACATCAGTTTTTCATAATAGGCCATGTTGGCCTTATGCAGTATGAAATAATTGGTAAACGCGACAGGTGCAAGGTGCAGGTAAAAGTTACCGGAGCCGGCGCGCAGGCGGATAAAATCGGGATGCCCCGATGCATCGGTGCCCTGGATGATGGCTGCGGAATTGTCGGTACCGGAAAAGTAGGATGAGTAATTCTTACCGGGGAAGCTGAAAGTAGCCGGCGTGGGGAAAACAGTACTGTCCAGTTTCAGGGTCAGCGTGTCCGGGATAAATTCGGTAGGGGTGTACATTGACTGGCCTTCCACTACGGTACAGTTAAAAAAGGCAAGTGCTTCGCTGGACAAACTGATGGCACTGATAAATACATCATTCCCGGCTTCGACAAACCGGTGCAGCTGCTTGAGTTCGTAGTCGTCGGCGTTGAACTCGGGAGTAATGATCAGTGCGGCCTGACCCGACAAATACGGGGACACTGATTCCCACGAGCCCGGATCTTTTTTGTTGATAGTGATCTGCGCTTTCGGGAACAGGAACGACAGGTTGGTGTAAGCGGCATTTAATCCGTAAGGTATTTTGTCGGCCTTATTCCACGTCACGCGTTCATTCAGTTGTTTCTGCCTGATGCCCCATCGGTTGTTGAGGAGGAACACGGCGATCACTGCGCCGATCACAACTGCAAGGATAATATAAAGACTGTTTTTTTTCAGGGCTGTGTTATTTTCCGGGTCAACGTATCAAATTCGCTGCGAAGCAGGTTATATCGTTCGCCTTCGATGCTGAACTCACCATACCAGATGTATTCGTATGCCCTGGCAAGCTGGAAGAACTCTTTGTAAAGCGGGCTGCCGGCCAATTGCAGGAGATAGTCCATGTTGGTGCTGTCCTGTTTGTAATTTATCACCTGCCGGTCGGACATGGTTCTCAGTAACCGCAGGAAAAGCAATCGGGTGGCGAGGCGGTAGTTACCGGCCTCTGCCGCTTTATTGATCTCCTGGTCATAATTGATGGCGAAAATGTCATTATGCCCGTCATCGGGTACCTCTTCGCTGCCAATCTTTTTTGTGTTGCGGAACAGGCTGATATTATTGTTTCGCAGGTAAAGGATCAGTACAGTGGCAAACCCGGCAATAATAATAATCCAGAGGATGGTCTGCACCATTTCCGAATCAAGGAATGCCCACCACGGTTTATGGCCGGGTTCTTCCGGCTTTGGTTTCGGTTTTGAAAAATCATAGTCCGCATACCAGTAGTCCTTATCAGCCTTCTGCGCAGATTTTTGCTGTGGCGTCATGCCGCGTGGGGAGTATGGCCAGTTGCCCGGTGCTGAGCGGTCCAGGAACCGGTCTTTTGCCGGTACAGATTCCACCACCACGTCACTGTCATCATAATCATCATAATCATCATCCCCGTCCTTGATACCTTCCTGCCGCACGGAATCGGGAGCGTACACCAGGGTGTCCTGGTAAGCAACGTCGCGATCATAGAACGCGGTGTCGGCCTGCTGGGCAGTAGCTTTTACAAGCAGGAACTGCGCAAGAAGCGACAGGGCAATCATGGTAATGTATGGGGGCAGGTGGATCCGTTTACTCACTGTTATACGTCCTCCTCATTTGATGCTGCGGCCATTTTCTTTCCCAGACGGATGGGGTAGATAATAAAATACCAGACTACGAAAACCGCCGATAAAACGGTAATGGCGCTGGTAAACACGGAAAGGTCATTATAGAGGCGGGTAATAAATCCTTCAAAGAATGCAGCGAGCGCAAAAACAGGCAACAGGCCAATCATGATTTTTACGCCATCCTTGGCGCCCTGTTTGAAAGCCTCTATGCGTGTTACCGTTCCCGGAAACAAATAACTTTTGCCAAGAATCATACCCGCGGCGCCGGCGATAATGATGGCGGTGAGTTCAAGTGTGCCATGTATAAACACCACGAGGAAAAACTGGAGGCCAAAACCTTTCGCGGCGAAGATCTGGTCGAATACCCCTACCATGATGCCGTTTTGCGAAAGCAGGTATATGCTGGGTACACCGGCGAAAATGCCGGATACGAACATGATAAATGAAACCCGGATATTATGGATCATCAGGTTGAGCCAGCTGAGAATCGGGTTGCCCGATTCATAGATGCCGAAGGGGTTACCCGCTTCTATGTTTTCATTGGTTTTCGAAATATAATCCGGCCCCAGTACGGCTGCGGACATCTCAGGGTCATGTTTTGCCACAAAAAAACCAATAGCACCAAATATCACGAAAAGGATAAAGGAAAAAAGGACAGTACGATGGTGTTTGTGGATCGTAAGCGGCAGGTCATATTTCCAGAACCTCCAGAGCCTGCTCGACTCTTCTTTCCTGTTGCGGTAAATATCGAGATAGATCGATGAGGCCTGTTTATTGACATAGGTGGTCACTTTACTGGTGGGGTAAAATGTTTTGGCGTAGGCGAGGTCATCCACCAGCTGGGTGAAATCTGATGCCATTTCATCCGCATCGGACGATGGCATATGCTGGTTCCTCAACCAGCGATCCCTGTTCTTTTTGATAAATAATGCTTCCCTCAACGATGGCTATTTGGTTTGTAAAATACTATTTTTTGGATAAGATTCACTATTTAAACGGGTAGATGCAGCCCGGCGTTTTTTTCCCCGGAATATTTGAACGGGCTGGAATAAAAAAGCTAATTTACCAGCGAAAAATTGTATTGATGTCGGTCATACGTATTCCCACCACATTTAACATAGACCTTGAATTTGAGGTTCCGGAATTTTACCGGAGATTGATCGCCCTTGCCATTGACTTCCTGGTACAATTCATTTATATAAAAATTGCATCGGTGCTGTTCAGTTCGCTGACCGGTAATATGGATCATAATGAAGATTCCATGTACAATATGCAGGCGATCGGCATCCTGCTTGCACTCCCCATTTTTTTATACCATATTGTTTTAGAGATCAGCATGAATGGCCAGAGCATTGGTAAAAAAATCATGGGCATACGGGTGGTGAATGAAAATGGAGGCCGCCCATCGATCGGGCAGTTTGTGATCCGCTGGCTGATCAGGATTTCGGACCTCTGGATAGTAATCGCGTTCATCTATTTCCTGTCATTTGTCAGTAACGGTCCATTTGACGCGGAATCCACTTTCCTGCTGGTGGCCGTGCTTGGGTTCCTCATTACCGATGTAATCCTGGTGGTGTCATCGAAAAAGAACCAGCGCATTGGCGATATCCTCGCAAAAACGATCCTGATCAGGACGGCCAACAAGGCCAATATTGAAGAAACAGTTTTCCAGGAAGTGGAAGAAACCTATGTACCGCAGTATCCACAGATCATGCAGCTGAGTGACCGGGACATCAATGCCATCAAGAATATCCTCGAGTCGGCCAAACGCAAGCACGATCCGGAACTGGCGTCTGCTGCTGCTGGCAAGGTTATCAGTCACCTCGGTATCGAAACCAGCCAGGATCCTATCTCGTTCCTGGAAACGTTGTTGAAAGACTACAATTATATTTCCACGAAATAGATGGGTGCGGCCATACCGATCCAGTCCGGTGTGTGCACTACCGAATGTGCGCAACTGGCGGGTTAACGCGAAGCACAGGTGATGCAATTACTGTCAGCCGCAACAGGCGTGTTGACGCGAAGCACAGGTGATGCAATCATCAGCCGGAGTTGGCCGAAAGAGTTGCCGCGGCCTTTACTGCTAAAAAGCAAAAGCCCCGGAGTGTATTCCAGGGCTTTCTATTAAATTTTTACCAGGCTTAGAAACCGCTGCTGGCTGCACCAAGCAGGGAAGCAAGGATGGCAAGCACCCAGATAACCAGGAAGATCACGGTCAGTATTCCGATAAAACGGAACATTGCTTTCAGGTTCTGGAAAGACGCATTCAGTGTATCCTGCTCGTTGGTTACAAGCGCTGCTTTCATTTTTGTAGCAAAGCGGTACAGGAACAGGCAGGGAAAGAAATAGATCAGCGCAACGATGATATACATTACTGCCCCGAAAACGCCAAGCGCGCCCATACCCGCACCCATGGAGTCACCATACATGCCGCTACCCGACCTCGCCAGCGAGCCAAACAATGATCCGAAAAATACGCCGAAAAGTACAATCAGGCCGATCACGATGAAGCCTACAATTGCCAGGAATTTCGCCCAGCGGGCGGCTTCTGACAGGTGCAGTTTGGAGTTGGTGTCGATGGAGAGCCCAAAGAGGTTCAGGCTGTCAGATTGCGGTTGTTGTTGTTCCATATACAAGTGGTTTGGTTTGGTTATCGATCACTAAATATAAAGGCGGACGGGCAAGTCCGCAAGTTTTTGTCAATAACTTAATATGCCCTCGCAAAAAGTACGCGTTGTGCCGATGGCTTGCCGGTGAGCACACAGTTTCCCGATTCCATTTTATTGTCCAGCGGGATGCATCGGATGGTCGCTTTGGTTTGTTCCTTGATGGCTTCCTCGGTCTCAGGTGTACCGTCCCAGTGTGCGGAGATAAAGCCGGTTTTTTCATCGAGGAGTTTGACAAACTCATCCCAGCTGTTGGCTTCGGTAATATGATCCTGCTGGTAGGCTTTTGCCTTTTTGAACATGGCGTGCTGTATTTCGAGCAGGAGTCCGTCGATGTACTGCGCAATACCATCCAGGTGGATGGATTGTTTATCCTTCGTATCCCTGCGCGCCACTTCCACCACGCCCTTTTCCAGATCGCGTGCACCTATGGCTACACGAATGGGAACGCCTTTCATTTCATACTCGGCAAATTTCCATCCGGGCCGGTTATTATCGTTGTCGTCATACTTTACCCGTACGCCGAGGTTCTTCAGCTGGTTCATCAGTTCGATCGCTTTATCGTCGATCATCTTTTTCTGTTCATCCCCTTTGAAGATGGGTACAATGACTACCTGCAGCGGGGCGATCCGTGGTGGCAACACCAGTCCTTCATCGTCGCTGTGTGCCATGACCAATGCGCCGATCAATCGGGTGCTTACGCCCCAGCTGGTGGCCCATACATATTCCTGTTTGTTTTCCTTATTGGAGAATTTAACATCGAATGCCTTTGCAAAATTCTGACCGAGGAAGTGGGACGTACCCGCCTGCAGGGCTTTCCCGTCCTGCATCAGGGCTTCAATGCAGTATGTATCCTCCGCTCCTGCGAAACGTTCATTCGGGGTTTTCACTCCTTTGATTACCGGCAGGGCCATCCACTCTTCCACGAAGGTGGAGTACACACCGAGCATCTTCACGGTTTCTTCAATCGCTTCTTCTTTTGTTGCGTGTGCTGTGTGGCCTTCCTGCCACAGGAATTCTGCGGTCCGGAGAAAAAGCCGGGTTCTCATTTCCCAGCGTACCACATTTGCCCACTGGTTGATCAGCAGGGGAAGGTCACGGTAGCTGTTGATCCAGTCGCGGTAGGTGTTCCAGATAATGGCTTCGCTGGTTGGGCGGATGATGAGTTCCTCTTCCAGTTTGGCTTCCGGATCCACCATCAGTTTACCTTTTTTATCGGGATCGGTTTTGAGACGATAGTGTGTGACAATGGCACATTCCTTGGCAAACCCTTCCGCATTTTTTTCTTCCGCTTCGAACAGGCTTTTAGGAACGAAGAGCGGGAAGTAAGCATTTACGTGTCCAGTGTCCTTGAACATTTTGTCCAGCTGGTCGCGCATATTCTCCCATAGCCCGAACCCATATGGTTTAATCACCATGCAACCGCGTACGGCTGAATAGTCGGCCAGGCCGCCCTTGATTACAAGATCATTATACCATTTCGAATAATCTTCCGCACGTGAAGTGATTTCCTTGCTCATTGCTTACTTTTTATCCGCGTTTTGTTTACGTTTTAATTAACAGATGGCCCGCCGTTTGTTGTAATTATGATTGTAAATTCGACCAACCGCTCGTTAGTACCTGCAAACCAGCCGGTCAGCCGGCCTGGCAGGACTAATCACGCAAAAGTAGTAACTTCACCGTATAAAACACTTTGCAATGAAACTCAATCTTTTAATCGGATCCGTGTTGCTGGTTAGCATCAGCAGTTGCAGTACAGCCTACCGTTCGGGCCAGACGCCTGACGACCTGTACTACTCCCCGGGCAAACCACAGGATGAATATGTACAGGTTGAAAAAAAGGATAATCGTTCTTACGAAGGCGAGGATGATTATTATGAGGACCGCTACCTGCGGATGCGTGTAGCAAACCGTAACCAATGGAGTGTACTGGATGACTATTATTTCTACAATCCATATGCATACAATTATTATGGCGGTTCCTTTATCGGTGGAAGCTGGAACAACCCCTGGAACAGCTACCATATGTGGAACAACTTCTATAACCCGTATGGCGGATTTTATAACAGCTACTACGGTGGCGGTTATTATGGCGGCGGGTATTATGGTGGTGGATACGGCGGCCATGTGGTGGTAACCACACCAAGGTACCGTACCCCAAGCAGGCCGGTTTCATTTAACCCCGCCAGCTATAACACCAACTCCCCGCGCAACACCAACGCAAGGAATTACAGCCGCAACTATATCAACAACAATAACGGCCCGCGTTATAATAATTCCAACAGTGGAAACACTGGTCGTTATAATGGCTCCAATAATTCAAACGCGGGAAGGAATAACAGTTACCAGCCTTCCAATAATAACAACAGTAACTACAACAGTACCCCTTCACGCAGTTACAATCCGCCTGCCAGCAGTTCGTCTTCATCGGGCAGCAGCAGTTCGGGCAGCGGAAGTACCGGTACACGCCCTCCGCGTTAATTATAACTGATTTCAACCTTGAAGAGGAAACAGGATTTAAGCACCAGGCTTGAGTGTTTCCTCTTTTTTTGTACCTGAAAGAATTCAATAACACACATGATGAAGAAGCAAATACTGACCACCGTGCTTTCCCTTTTTTCCGTTGCCTTGTTTGCCCAGATCCCGGAAGATGTCCTCAAATATTCCTGGGGACCGGTTAATGGTACGGCACGTACCAACGCTATCGGTGGTGCCATGGGTTCGCTTGGTGGAGACCTGTCGGCTACGTTTACCAACCCTGCCGGTCTTGCCTTTTACCGCACGAGTGATCTGGTCGTTTCCCCCGGGTTTTTTTCGTTGAACAATAAATCGGCGTTCAGGGGAACCAATACCGGCCAGGGTAATTCTGCCTTTAACCTTGGACCGAGCGGTTTTGTGGGAGGGCTTAGCGGACGTGGTGCCTGGCTCAACAAAACATTCAGCTTTGCAGTGAACCGGACGGCCAACTTCAACAACAAAATCCGTTACAGCGGGCAGAATGATTTCAGTTCGTTTGCTGAACAGTATGCCGCGGAAGCAGCCTACAGCGGGCTCAGTATTGGACAGATGTTGGGTAATGGCAATGAAGTTTCGTTGGGAACCAAGATGGCGTTGTATTCGTACCTGGTGGATACTGTTACACTTGGCGGACAGTCACCTGATTTTATCAGCCGGGCAATGTATGGTAACCTGAAAAACGGGGATCCCCTGTTGCTGAACCAGTCACATACCATTGAAACAAGCGGTGGTATAACGGAACTTGCGCTGGGCTTTGCCGGCAACCGGTCGGATAAATTTTATATCGGCGGTTCAATCGGCATACATACATTTCGCACATTTCGGCCTCTGCGTCACTGTAGCATACGGATACTAAAAGTCTTGCTCTTCCGGGTGGCTTGACTGCATTAATTTTGGTCCACTTCACCGGCGCACTTTTGGATGCTTTTCGCAAGTTTGTTTCATCGCTCAAGATACCACTCTGTTGGTCGTTCCAGCTCGTTTGGATATTTGGATCGCATGCGAAACGCATGTTATTGTAGATTTTGGAGTCAGACATATTGGATGCTTTTTGGATGCCTTGGACTTCGACCATACCTACCAGCTGTTTGAGACTCCATCTTCGTTTCCACGTTGCTATACGCTTGATTAACGCTGACCTTATGTTCTCACCTGCATAAGGTTTGACACTTGCTCAGAGGTGCTTCACTAATACCTGACTGGCTTCCCCTGTGCCTTATCTGACCTGGAATGGCACAGTGTCTGTTCGACTGACACCGGCCTGCTCTGTATGTCCATCTTCCCCTTTTTCAATCGGAGAAGTGATGTACAAACTAAGTGTAGCACCTGATCCTCGCATACACAACGAAGTGTGGGTGAAGTTGAGCAAAGCTAACATGATATCCCCTCTCACAGCTCTCTCACAGACACTAGACCTTATACTTGAACAGGGCATGTCCAGCACAAAC
>SDZZ01000118.1 GCA_004173255.1 Chitinophagaceae bacterium
CAATTAGTGATGTTTGGCTTGGTGATACTGACTGTACATAAGCAGGGTTGGCACTGTGCGCTGAATTTGTCTATAAAAATTTCCAGTACATAAAAGGGATTACCACTATTGAAACAACGGTCCGGGAAATCCTCGAAATCCGTTCCGGTGTTTGCCAGGATTTTGCCCACCTCATGCTGGAGTTATTACGCAACCTCGATATTCCCTGCCGGTATGTGAGCGGGTACATTTGCCCGAATAAAAATGGCATGCGTGGCGAAGGCGCTACCCATGCGTGGGTGGAAGCCTGGATTCCCAATTCCGGTTGGGCAGGTATCGATCCCACCAATAATGTCTGGGTAACCGATACCCACGTGAAGCTCGCTGTGGGCCGCAACTTTACCGATTGTACACCAGTGAAGGGCACATTCAAGGGCCTGGCACGCCAGTCACTTTCGGTGTACGTGTCGGTTGGGTATGAAGATGGGCAAACTTTCGAGGAAATGAACAAGGTAAAAGTGGGTGACCTGCACTCACCTGAAGATATTCCTGAATATATCGACCACGAAGAACAGCAACAGCAGCAGTAGGGTAAGTAATATCTTTGCACCATGACTCCGTTAGCTGAACGAATCAGACCCGAATCGCTCGACGACCTCGCCGGGCAGCAACACCTTGCAGGGCAGGGCAGCATCCTGCGTACAGCCATTGAAAAAGGCAAAGTACCTTCGATGATTCTTTGGGGCCCGCCGGGAACCGGCAAAACAACCCTGGCGAATATTATCGCGCACACGCTGAACATCCCGTTTTTCACACTCAGCGCCATCAGTTCAGGGGTAAAGGATGTGCGGGAAGTAATCGAACAGGCAAAGGCCCTTCCCGAAGCCATTCTATTTATCGACGAGATCCATCGCTTCAACAAAGGGCAACAGGATGCATTACTCGGCGCAGTGGAAAAAGGGACCATCACGCTCATTGGCGCCACCACCGAAAACCCTTCCTTCGAAGTTAACAGCGCCTTACTCAGCCGTTGCCAGGTGTATGTATTAAAGGCACTCGACGAACAGGACCTCGTTGCGTTACTCAACAAGGCCATCAGCACCGATGAATTCCTGCGCAGCCGGAATATCGAATTGAAAGAAACGGCCGCCCTCATCAACATTTCCGGCGGTGATGCCCGCAAGCTGCTCAACCTGCTCGAGATTGTAGTGGACGCAGCACCGGGTGGCAAGAAAGACAGCCTGGTCATTACTGACGAACTGGTGATGAAGGTGGCGCAGAAAAAAATTGCCCTGTACGACAAGAAAGGTGAACAGCATTATGATATCATATCGGCATTTATCAAATCGATCCGCGGCAGCGATCCCAACGCGGCGGTGTACTGGCTCGCACGTATGATTGAAGGCGGGGAGGATGTAAAATTTATTGCCCGCCGTATGCTGATCCTTGCCAGTGAAGATATCGGCAACGCCAACCCTACGGCATTGGTAATGGCCAACACCACTTTTGATGCGGTGAATAAGATCGGTTACCCCGAATCGCGCATTATCCTTTCCCAATGTGCGGTATACCTGGCCGCTTCGCCAAAAAGTAATGCATCCTATATGGCCATCGGCGATGCACTTACGGCGGTACAACGGTACGGTGACCTGCCGGTACCGCTGCATATCCGCAATGCCCCGACCAAACTCATGAAGAACATGGGCTATGGCAAAAATTACGAGTACGCCCACAGTTACGATAAAAATTTCTCGCCGCAGGAATACCTGCCGTCCGAACTTGCCGGTTCAAAGTTTTTCGATCCGGGAAAAAATGCGAGGGAGGAAGAACTGCGAAAATATCTTCGTAACCTCTGGAAGGAAAAATATAATTACTGAACTGCACGCGATAAATATGGACATCACCTGGACCACGAAACGTTTTGATGAGCTCACTCCCTTTGAGTTGTATGAAATCCTGATGCTTCGTTCGGAGGTATTCGTGGTGGAGCAGGACTGTGTGTTCCTGGATATGGACGGACAGAAGGATTTTCTTTCGCATCATTTCATGGGCCGGGCCAACGGCGCGCTGGTCGCCTATACCCGGCTGGTGCCGCCGGGCATTGCTTATGAGGAACCGTCGATTGGAAGGGTGGTAACCTCGCCAAAGGCAAGGGGTACAGGCATCGGGCGACAGCTGATGCTCCTGAGTATTGAGCAGGTATTTTTACTATTCGGCAAACAACCCATCCATATAGGTGCGCAGCTTTACCTGAAAAAATTCTATGAATCCTTCGGATTTGTACAGGCAGGGGACATTTACGATGAAGACGGGATTGACCATATCGGGATGATTTTGTCGTAAAATTTCCCGTACAATTCCATCGTAGAATAACCATTTACCCAGCCGTAATAAAAAAAATCGGCCAAATCATTCCCTACGTAATTATTTCTTTCTCTATTTTGGCCTTCGAAATCCAATAGAAGATCACCAGAAATCTGAATCCATGAGAAACAAATCTCTACGCATGGTACCCCTTGCGGTACTACTCCTGACTTTACTGTCAACCCGTTCCTATTCACAATCCATTACTGCCGGAAGCGGCAAATACGAGATCGGCTTTGGCTTTGGGCCAATGTTCTTCCTCGGTGACCTTGGCGGATCCGCCGGCATCGGTAAGGGTTTTGTGAAAGACGTCGACTTTCCACTGACGAAAATTTCCAAATCACTTTATGCCAACTATTATCCATCCGAGTTTCTCGGGTTCCGCATTTCGCTGAACCAGGGTGTACTGGAAGGCAGTGATGCGCAGGCTCCCAACAAGGGCGGTGCTGAGATCGATCGACTGCAACGGAACCTGAGTTTCAAAACAAACGTATTCGAAGGATACCTGGCGGCAGAATTTTACCCGACTGTATTCCTCGAAAAATATGACGGACTCCGTGGAAAACTTCGTCCTTACGGCCTGTTAGGTATCGGCATGATGAAGTTTAACCCTAAAGCCAAAGACATCGATGGCAGCTATGTTGCCTTGCAGCCCCTGCACCTCGAAGGACAGGGAATGGCAGAATACCCCGAATCAAAACCATACAAACTGATCCAGAAGGAAATCCCGATGGGCGTTGGTTTCAAATATTATGTGAAGGACAACATGTACGTTGGCATGGAAGTATTACACCGTGTACTGTTTACCGATTACGTGGATGATGTAAGCGCCAACCGTTATATCGACGAGTCGCTGTTTGCATCCTACCTGCCAGCTGCACAGGCTGCACAGGCACAACGTCTTTATTACCGCGGTACCTACTCGCTGGCCGGCACAAACGCCAACCTTGCGGGTCTTGAACGCGGCGATCCAAAACAGAACGATGCTTTCTTCTCAACCATCCTGCGTTTCGGCTGGAGACTGAACGACCAGAACGATCCTGGATTCAGGGCGAGAAAACAGCTCAGATGTCCTGTATTTTATTAATACAAGCTACCACCCCTTTTTAACCCGTACCCATGAAACTTAACTTTACCCGAATCTGCACCGCAGCCCTGATGCTGTGTGTGCTCAACGTTCAACCTTTAGCGGCGGGCGCCGTCGTTAAAACTGACAGCGCCAATGATGACCCGGCACTGCTGGGGCTTTTCAAAAAGTCGAAGTCAAGGGTTTCCCGGAACAACCATGCTGTAAGGATTTATCCGGACCCGGTCCGTCGCGCAATGCATGTTGTTGCAAAAGAAAACAAGGGTAAGGAAATCGATTTCTTTGTGTTCGACCTCCAGGGCACACTGATCGAGCACCTGAAACTGGATTCCGGTGAACACGAAAAACTGACCGAACTCAATCGTGGCAAATACATCTATCGCGTATTCGCCGGTGACGAGGAAACCGCTTCGGGTGACTTCGAAGTGCGCTAACCAATCGGTAACACACAGCCTTAAATTCTTAGTTCTTTATTTAACGTATTCCGGCGGGCAGCAGCGACTGGCTCTTTAAAATCTGATACCCTGGTTGAAAAAAACCTGATCCGTTCTCTATTGGTACTCTCATGTATAAATTTTATTGAACACCTGACGGGCCGCCCCCGGATTTTTTACCTTCTTTATTCATAAACGATCCCGTAAGGCAGGGAAATTGCCTTAATCCTGTATCCGGTTGAAAAACCTGGCCCTGATGCCCTAAGATTTTTACAATCACTCCCTGCCTCACTTACGGGTTTATGAATAACTGTCCCAAATGCCCTCCAGGCAATACTTCCAGCTTCCGCTTCTTTATTCGCGGCAATCCCATCGACCACCGCCGCCCAACAAAATGCCCCTTCCATCGCGCGCATTCCCGCCTCCCGTTTTCAAGGGATTTACCAGGCTTAACGGTTTATTTATAGATCAAATCAAAACAGTTTTATTACATTAGTTGATAAAACCAACCGTTATGACATTAATCGACAGGGCAAAAAACATTATCATCACTCCCGTGAAAGAATGGGATGTGATCTCCACCGAAACACCGGACACCGGCAAAATCATCACCGGGTATGTACTCCCGCTTGCAGCCGCAGCAGCAGTTGCAGCATTTATCGGGTACGGACTGATCGGCCAGAGCGTTCCATTCCTTGGTCGCGTTGCCAGTACGCAGGTGGGCATCTACTACGCGGTGCGTGTTCTCATTGGCGCTATTGCCGGTGTGTTCATCGCAGCGGCCATTATTGATGCACTTGCTCCTTCTTTCGGGTCTGAAAAAAATATGGGTCGCTCCGTACAACTGGTGGCCTATTCCTTTACACCGGCCTGGATTGGCGGACTGCTGTCCATCTTTCCTGCACTGGCGCTCATTGGTGCACTGGCAGGTATTTATGGGCTGTACCTCCTTTACATCGGCTTGCCCAAACTAAAGAAAACACCGGTTGATAAACACGTCGGCTATTTTGTGGTATCGCTCGTTGTAATGATCGTGGTTAACTTCATCCTGTTCTACCTCGTAGAACTCGTACTCGCACCTTCGCTGCTCGATTACGGTTATAACATGGACTACCGCATCCGTTAACCGGAACTTTAATACAGGTAAAAGCCGTTCCGGGAAAAGGAACGGCTTTTTTTATTTTAAAACCACTACGATAATTTTTATACTGACTGCGCACGCCCTGTTCTACCGGCACGCGGAAGTAAAGCATCATCCGCTGTTACATCAGCCGGCCTCCAGCTCCGTCTTCAGGAACGGCGCAGTATGGCTCACCTTGTTCTTTGCCAGGTCTTCCGGTGTTCCCTCAAATAACACGTTACCTCCACCGTCGCCACCTTCCGGTCCGATATCAATCACATGATCGGCTACTTTGATCACATCCATATTGTGCTCGATCACCAGTACGGTATTACCCCTGTCCACCAGTTTATCCAGGACCACCAGCAAATGGCTGATGTCCTGGAAATGCAGGCCCGTGGTCGGCTCATCGAGAATGTAAAACGTTTTACCGGTATCCCGTTTTCCCAGCTCTGTCGAAAGTTTAACCCGCTGCGCCTCACCACCACTAAGGGTTACAGCTGACTGGCCAAGCGTAATGTAGCCAAGGCCTACATCTTCGAGTACTTTGATTTTCCGGTATATATACGGGACCGGCTGGAAAAATTCTACCGCCTCTTCCACCGTCATGTCGAGCACATCGGCAATCGACTTCCCTTTGTAGCGGATCTCCAGTGTTTCGCGGTTATACCTTTTACCATTGCATTTTTCACAATGCACATACACATCGGGCAGGAAGTTCATTTCAATCACACGCATGCCACCACCTTCACACACTTCGCAGCGACCGCTTTTGACATTGAAGGAGAAACGACCGGCATTGTACCCGCGGATCTTTGCCTCCGGCACAGATGCGAACAACGTGCGGATTTCGGTAAAGAAACCGCAGTAGGTAGACGGGTTGCTCCGTGGTGTGCGGCCAATGGGCGACTGGTCAATTTCGATCACCTTATCAATGTTCTCCAGCCCCTTGATGTTTTTATATTCGAGTGGCGACACCCGCGAGCCATACGCATGGGTAGAAAGTATAGGGTACAATGTTTCATTGATCAGGGTCGACTTACCACTGCCACTAACGCCGGATACCACGATGAATTTACCCAGGGGAAACTTCACATCCACCTTCTGCAGGTTGTTACCATTCGCCCCCTTCAGTTCAAGCGTTTTGCCATTTCCCTTGCGCCGTTCCTTGGGTACGGGGATGCGGATTTTGCCGTTCAGGTATCCTGCGGTAAGCGTATCCAGCTTCAGCATATCGGCCGGTTTGCCTTCGGCCACTACCTTGCCGCCATGCGAACCAGCCTTCGGACCAATATCAATCAGGTGATCGGCCGCCAGCATGATGTCCTTGTCATGTTCCACCACCAGTACACTGTTACCAATGTCGCGCAGGTTCTTCAAGGCTTCAATCAGCCGGTGGTTGTCCCGCTGGTGCAGTCCGATCGACGGCTCATCCAGGATGTAGGTGATGCCCTGCAGCTGCGAGCCAATCTGCGTAGCGAGCCGGATCCGCTGCGACTCGCCACCACTAAGGGTCTTGGAGCTACGGTTCAGGGTTAAATAGGTCAGGCCAACATCCAGCAGGAAACTGATGCGTTCGCGGATTTCCTTCAGCAGGTCTTTGGCAATTGTTTTTTGTTTATTACTGATGCGGAGCTCGATCCCGTCGAGCCACGCAGCAAGATTATCGAGATTCAGTTCACTTAATTCTGAAATATTGCGGTCGTCAATCTTGAACCAGAGACTTTCCTTCTTCAACCGCGCACCATTGCAGCTGGTGCAGGGCAGCAACTGCATATACCCTTCGGCCCAGTCACGCAACCCTTCGCTGTATCCATTATTAAACCAGCGCTTCAGCATGTTGACCACTCCCTCATACGGCGCCTGCGGATCAAACTTCATGTTCTCAAAATCAATCTCTTCCTCAATGCCTTCCTCATTGCCATATAAAAGGATATTCAGTGACTTCTGCGGAATATCCTTCAATGGTTTCACCAGCGAGATCTTGTTCTTCTTTGCAATCTCCTGCGCCTGGCGGAATACCGATGCTTCACGTTCTTCACCCAGCGGTGCAATACCGCCTTCGCTTACACTCAGTTCCATATCCGGCAGCACCGCTTCCATGTTTACATGGAATGTAGTTCCCAGCCCCCGGCAAACCGGGCAGGCACCGTAGGGTGAGTTGAAAGAAAAAGAATTGGGGGACGGTTCCTCATAACTGATACCGGTATCGGTACACATCAGCAGTTTGGAGTACTGCACCACTTCATCCTTTGCCGACGGTGCTTCTTCCTTACGCGTGGGGGTTTTCCGCTTTGCAACCGGTGCTGCCTCATCACCGGAAACCAGCAGGAACATCAGGTCCTTGCCCAGTTTCAGGGACTGCGATACGCTCTGGCCCAGCCTGGTCCTCGACTCCCCGTCCACCTTCAGCCGGTCAACCACCAGTTCGATATCATGGATCTTGTAACGGTCTACCTGCATCTTCGCAGTAAGGTCCATCACTTCACCATCCACCCGCACCTTGAGGTAACCTTTCTTGCGTACATCCTCAAACAGTTCACGGTAATGGCCTTTGCGTCCACGCACAAGTGGCGCGAGTATGCTGATGCGCCGGTCTTCAAAACGGTCATAAATATTATCTACAATTTCATCCTCACTCCATTTCACCATCTTCTTTCCCGTGTTGTAGGAATAGGCTTCACCAACACGCGCGTACAGCAAACGGAAAAAGTCATAGATCTCAGTGATGGTACCCACGGTTGATCGCGGGTTCTTGTTCGTAGTCTTCTGCTCAATGGAAATAACAGGCGAAAGGCCCGTGATCTTGTCCACATCCGGGCGTTCCATATCACCGATGAACTGCCTTGCATAAGCACCGAATGTTTCCATGTAACGACGCTGGCCTTCGGAGTATATGGTGTCAAATGCCAGCGATGACTTACCGCTTCCACTGATGCCGGTGATAACAACCAGCTGGTTCTTCGGTATACTTATATCTATATTCTTGAGATTGTGAACGCGTGCTCCGAACACATCAATACTATCCTCTTTCAACATGGTACCTCTCCCTTATTTTATTATTCCTGTTAACAGCCTGCAAAGATAAACCAGGCGGGGCTAAGGCATGGTTTAAATAAAGACTCCAAAAAGCCGGCCAGATGGCCGATTGAGGATCAGTCAGTTAAGATTTTTTCAGGCTGTTTTCGTTTAAAACTGATTTCTGGCACAATCTTTTAATGAGTGGTGCGAAACCACGAATCAATCATTTTAAAAAATAGTCATTTTATGAAAAGAACCGCAATTATAACCGGCCTTGCTTTCCTGGCGATGAGTGCCAGCGTGAATGCGCAAACAGATTCAACTGCCAAACCAGCAACCGATTCTGTACAATCACGTCCGGCTACGAACGACAAATACAATAACTGGAGCTCTGATCAATACAAGATGCAGCCAATGCCTGAGGCACTGACCCAGGATAAAGTATTCCCGGTTGTCGGTCGCTATGACCTCACCGATAAGGATGGTGCACAATCGCAGGTTACCATCAGCCTTGATGAAGCAAACAAAGGTTATGTATGGGTAGATGGACTGCCACAGGGCCGTATCAAAGCGATCCTCCGCAAATCACCTGCTACCTATAAAATCCCTGCCCAGAAATTAGGCGAGGAGAAAGATGCGAAGAGCATTGCTGAAGGTGTGCTGATTTATGATAAAGAGGCGAACCTGCTGAATGTATGCATCGGTTGCACGTATAATACAGAAAACCCGAATGCAGCTTTCACTCCCGCTGATGCAGCCGTAACTGAAGAAGTTGCCGCCACTGACGCTCCGAAGAAACCGGTAAAAACCTCAAAAACTACCAAGTCGAAAATTGCAAAGGTTAAACCAGTACACTACAGTGGTACCAAGGTAATCGAGCAGACTGCAGTAGCTACTCCGGTTCAATAATATTGACAGCCCCGCTGTTATGAAAGAAGGCTGCCCGCGGGTAGCCTTCTTTTTTTGTTAAAATAAAATCAATGCAAATTATTTGGAGGTATCACTTCACGGCGACTATATTTGCACCAGTTCTTTACCACGGCAGCAATGCCGGCACTTATCAAGAAAGGCAGAGGGTATGGCCCAGTGAAGCCTTGGCAACCTATTTTTCCGCAAGGAACGATAAGGTGCCAATTCCATCCGCGTTAAGCGGGCAGATAAGTCAGATAACAAGCTTCAGTAGTTTACTTACTATATTCAAAGCCCGTCTGATTTACTGACGGGCTTTTTTATGCCCCAACCCTTCCTGGTAAATGAGCAAATAACGAACGCCCATTTTTTTCATCGAAAAAGAATTTTGACGGATCAGGATCAGTCTATTATTTTTGTGGAGTACAAGCAGCCAGCCATCCTGGCTTATAACAACAAATGAATACAACGACAAACATACCAGTTAACCACCCTATCTGTTGTTGTACCTGTACCATGCCGTAAGGCATTACCCCACCGACTTCCGTAGTCCCACTTGTCCGGCTTTATTTCTTTTTCTATAAAATAAAAATCAACTCCCATGGCAGATAAACTGCGCTTTGAAACCCTCCAGCTGCATGCTGGCCAGCAAATCGACCCTACAACCAAATCAAGGGCGGTGCCTCTTTACCAGACAACCTCTTACGGATTCGACAGTGCAGACCATGCAGCAGATCTTTTCGGACTGCGTGCATTCGGTAATATCTATAGCCGTATCATGAACCCGACCACCGATGTATTCGAACAACGTATTGCAGCACTGGAAGGTGGCGTAGCCGCGCTGGCAACGGGTTCGGGCCAGGCAGCGCAGTTCCTTGCCCTCAACAACATATTACAGGCAGGTGATAATTTTGTCAGTTCTTCCTTTATTTACGGTGGTACCTACAACCAGTTCAAGGTGGCATTCAAACGTCTTGGAATTGAAGTTCGGTTTGCCAATGGCGATGATGCATCTTCTTTCGAACCCCATATCGACGGCAATACGAAAGCCATCTATCTTGAAACAATCGGTAACCCCAAACTGAGCATACCCGACTTCGAAAAGTTTGCTGCACTCGCAAAAAAACATGACCTCCCGCTCATTGTAGATAATACTTTTGGTGCCGGCGGTTATCTTTTTAAACCACTGGAACACGGCGCGAACGTAGTAGTTGAATCGGCTACCAAATGGATCGGCGGACATGGAACCAGCATCGGTGGAGTCATCGTTGATGGCGGTAATTACAACTGGGGCAATGGCAAATTCGCTGCATTTACCGAACCTTCGGAAGGTTATCACGGCTTGAAGTTCTGGGACACATTCGGTGAAGGCAACCCGCTTGGACTGCCCAATATTGCGTTTGCAATCCGCGCCCGTGTAGAGGGCCTGCGCGATTTCGGTCCTTCCCTCTCTCCCTTCAATTCGTTCCTGCTGATCCAGGGTCTTGAAACCCTGTCGCTCCGCCTGGAACGCCATGTACAAAACGCACTGGCACTGGCTCAATGGCTCGAAGCGCACTCATCGGTTGAGTTTGTCTGGTACCCCGGGCTGGAAAGCAGCCCGTACAACAAACTGGCGAAAAAATACCTGCCCAATGGTGCCGGTGGCGTGCTGCAGTTTGGAATCAAGGGCGGACTGGAAAGTGGTCGCCAGTTCATCAACTCATTGAAACTGGTCAGTCACCTCGCCAATGTCGGCGATGCCAAAACACTGGCTATCCACCCCGCTTCCACCACACACGAACAGCTGACCGACCAGGAACGCGAAAATTCCGGTGTGCTGCCCAACCTGGTGCGCATCAGCGTTGGACTGGAACATATCGATGATATCAAAAATGATTTCGAACAGGCTTTTAGCAGCATTGCTGCAAAATAATAAGTGAAAAATGATCCCGCCGGGGCGATTGGCAAAACAATCGCCCGGCCTCGGGGTTAATAAGACGTACAAATTTTGACACAGGTATTTTCATACGAACAGCCCTTTGCGCTGGAATCGGGCCGCATCCTTCCGCGCCTGCACCTGGCCTACTCCACTTACGGACAACTCAATGCCCGGAAGGACAATGT
>SDZZ01000119.1 GCA_004173255.1 Chitinophagaceae bacterium
TGCTTTTGCAGCAGTACCTTATACATTGCATCCTGTCTTACCGTAATAATGGCATCACCTGACACCAGCAGTTTCTCCGCGTCATGGTAGAAAGCAACCTGGCCGGGGGAGTGGCCGGGTACGTGAAGCCAGCGCCAGTCTTTCAGGAATGGTACCGAGCCATCCGGAGGCAGGGGTTGCAGCACTGCGCTGATATCAACCGGTTCAATTGGGTAGATGGACGAAAGTTTGGCCAGCATGCCACCCTCCACCGTGTTATCCGGTTCAGGATAGGCCTGGCTACCCGTCAAAAACGGAAACTCTTCCGGATGTGCATACACAGGAACGTTCCACTCTTCAATCAGGTGTTTGATGGAACCGACATGATCGAAGTGGCCATGGGTCAACAGGATGGCGGACGGTTTACGACTGCCAAAATGTTTCTTCGCTACATCGATCAGTTTACTGCCTCCCATGGGCATTCCCGCGTCGACCAGCACCCAATTCCCGGTAGACTGGTCTTCTATAAATACCACGTTCACTATTTGCTGGGTGTAATAGTGAACCTCGTCGTTCACCCTTATATATTGTCCGCTTTTTAAAGAAGTCATCGGTATAAACCGGTTGTCGTCGCTTTGCCTGATTTTTTCCATGATAATTAAACTTGAAACCTTTCCCTGAACGCATACCATGCCTGAAATCTTAAAAGCCGGGGGAGACAAGTGCCGGGGAATAATTTTTCCATGTTCCCATTTTCGTGTGGAACCGGAAATCCAGCTCAGGGGGCAAATGCAAACCCGGCATTCATGAAGTAATTGGACGGGTGATGTTGTATGGAGGTACCTACCGCCGCATATGCCATCCAGTGTTTTGTAAATTGAACCAGCACCCCAGCGTCGGCGTTGTGAAAAGGGGCAAAGTGTCCATACTGCGCAAAATATTCGGTAAACAGGTGCAGGTTTTGGGACAGTTCATACTTGAGGTCAACGGTAGTTTGTTCTTCCCAGATGTTTTCAAAAGCTTCCTCTTTTACACCGGAATTGATAGTAGCGGTGATGTTGCTGAATTTCTTTTCAATGATAACAAGAAATGCGGGCGACCATTGTTTCCGCTCCGACCCATTGGTAAATGGAAGCTGGAGATAACCCACCCCGCCCAACGACGGTCTCGTATTGGTTTCTTCCATCAGCTTGTATTTAAGACTGACTGCCAGCGGGTATTGTGAGTGCGCCGTTTCACTGAGGAATGAATTGCGATGGTAGCCCTGTTCAACCAATAACCTGGCCTCCAGGTTTTTTACAATGCCGGTGCGGAGCAGTGATGAGGACACGAGGCTGTTGACGGAGGGATGCAATACCGTATAATAAACCGATGACTCCACCTGCCATTTGCCTGGATGGATAATTGAGTTGCCGTCCGACTGGTCGGGCCGGTCCGTCTCAATTTGCTGGCCCCAGGCTGCAGATCCGGTGAAACAAAATGCCAGAAGTACATAGATTTTCATACTGTTTGTTTTTTGACGTAACGATCATACACATCGGGGTGTAAATCAAAAATACGCCCTTCCTCCAACGACTTGATCAGCTTCAGGTACTCGGCATGTGCCCAGGTAAGTGGCATGGCCGATCCCGTTGCTTTGCCTTTGAATAAGTTAAAATGCCAACACCAAATCCGGGCCTGTCTGTGATACCTTCCTGGGATGACAATTACTGGACGGATGAGGAGAAAACCGATGCGATGGTTTGCGAGCATTGTGGGCGCAACGCAACAGCAGGTGGTCCATGTCCAACGTGCCGGAACAGGAAACTTGTCCGGGCGTACATTCAGGGATAGCGTTACTGCTAACCAGCCCGTAAAGCTTTCGCAAGGAAAAAGGCTACTCCGGATACCATGCAATGACCAGCCCGTCAAAGTCGGGGCCGATCGCTTCTTCGTCCTTATCCAGAATTTGCCATTCGCGGGTTTTTGCATCGAAATGAGCAGAGATGTGCGCCACGTTTTCCGGATTTTTAGAATCTGTCCGGGGAACACTGATTTCGACTTTATAGATACCCGTGACGGAGGGTAACCGATAAGCTGAATAAATCGCCGCCATATTCCAGCCAGTATATTTTATTATGTTATAAAGGTGTTTTTGGGTTTTGCGGTTCCCGGCTGCTTTTTTCCGGATCGTTATCCTGGTCGGATGTGCCCCGGTTTAAATCCGGATCCTGCTCACTTCCCTGGTTGAACGCCCCGCTTCCCGCATTTTTATCTTTTTTATCAGTGATTCCACCCGCCATCGGTACCGTTGCCTCCTGGCCGGTAGCACCGGTACTATGATCATTGCTGACGAAGGTATCATCCTCATGTCCGGCGCCTGCCTGCTGGTTATTGTCCATATCTTTTTAAAACGTAAACTGCATATTTTGTGCCATGCGTTTATGTATACGGTTGGGGCTGAATCAACCCTTCCATATCAGTGGCGGTACATACAAATTGATTTGATTGAATCAGGAGGGCGACAACGTTTTTTTCACCCTGCCAAATTCGCGGATGAATTCTTCATGGTTCCTGTTTACGTTGTGCAGCGAAATAAGCTCTACGCCTGTTGCCCGGATCTCGTCTACTTTTTCAAACAGTTCGTCCATGCCGGTGATCAGTGGTATTTTGGAAGCAACAGTATCCCGGTCCAGGTCTGCAGTCAGGTTATCAAAATCCTCCGTCGTCCGCAGGTCAGCCAGCTGGTCCCTTTCAACCAGGTTTGAACGCCATTGATCATATGCTGCATCGATTGCTTCCTGCCTTGTGGGGGCAAACGAAAAGGAATATTGTACATAAACTGGTTTTCCCGAGCCGCCGTTAGCCGCCCATGCTTCCATTTTTTCCTGCAATTCTGTTACCGTTCCGGATGTGGTAATCAGCCCATCGGCCCATCGTCCGCTCCATCCTGCAGTTTCGGCTGATATGGCTGCGCAGAATAATGGTACAGGTGTGTCGGGAAGTGACCATAGTCTTGCATGCTGCATAGTTACCGGTCCGCGACGCGTTAGGGTTTGCCCGTTCAACAGGCTGCGGATAGCCTGGGCAGAATCAAGCAACCGTTGATTCCTTTCCTTCTTATCCGGCCAGCCATCACCAGTGATACATTCGTTCAACGCTTCGCCGCTTCCAAGTTCGACCGTGTATCGTCCCGGATACATCTCACCGAGTGTGGCTATTGCCTGCGCTACTATTGCCGGATGGTAACGCTGGCCGGGTGTACAGATCATACTGACCGGCAGGCGGGTTGCCTGCAATGCGCTGGCAACCCATGCAAATGAAAACCCACTATGGCCCTGGCGATGGCTCCATGGGTTAAAATGATCGGATGAATGTATTGCATCAAACCCTGCTTGCTCGGCCTGTATGGCCAGCTGCAGCAAATGCGAAGGCGAAAATTGTTCATGTGATGCGTGATAAGCAAGTAAAGCCATTTGTTTATTTTTTGTTTATCAGAAATTGGGCCACGGCAGATCCGGATCATATGTGTCACCGGGTAACACAAGACCGGGGTATAACGATTTCCAGTTTCCATCAGAACCAGCACAAACCGAATGGGCATTATTGTTGGGTTTTGCTTAAGGATATTTTAAAATCATAAAACCATTTTATGCCACGGATATTTTTAGTACTTACAGGGATAGTTATTGGTATGCTCATTGCGCCAGCCAAAGGATCTGATACGCGGGCCAGGCTTTCTAAATTTCTGGGACCGTTGATGGATGATCCGGAAGAGCTGGCCGAAGCAGCTGCGCATGCGCTGCAGGCGCGGAGGGACCAGATCCACACGGGGGTAAACCAGTTGGCAGATGGGTCGGAAGCATTCTGAAAACCGCCACCCGTTGATTTTTTACTGTTGGCAGGATATTTTCTGTCTTAAATTTTTGCAGCAGAGTGGAGTTATTCCATGTATGTATGCGACAATGACAAATTATGGGAACGCATTATGGATTTTTCGAATTTACCCGGGCGACAGGACCCACACTCATCTACCAACGATACATCCGCCCAACGGGGGGGTGAACCTGGGTCAGCCTGGCTTGCGGAGAACAGGTTGAAGCGTGTTATTTCGATTGACACGGCAGGCGTTATCTATTACAACACCGATGGAACAATCCTTTTTGCGAACGAAGCATTTGCGGGCATGAGCGGTTACACTTACGAACAACTTGCGAGCGGCACCATCCGGCTTGACCATATCACTGCCCCAGGGTCCCTGAATGCTACTGGTACTGAACAGCAACCAGGCGATACCGGCCATCGCGCTCCCTGTGAACAACAATATGTGCGGCCTGATGGGTCATCGTGGTGGGGTATGTTTGCCGGGAGTTGCCAGGATAATGATGATGAGTGTGTGGGATTGATAATTGACATAACGGATATGAAAATGGCCCAGCAGGCGTTGGGTCAGTCAGAAGCCAGGTTCCGGACCTTTTCGGATGCCCTGCCCCAGGTAATATGGACCAATGACGGCGAAGGCAAGGCAGACTATTTCAATGCCAAGTGGTATGACTATTCAGGGCTGTCATACGAGGAGTCTTTTGGCATCGGCTGGGAAGCCATTGTGCACCCGGATGACAGGGCTGTCTCAACAGAGCGGTGGAAGTCTGCCCTCGTCACCGGCACTGCCTTTGAAACTGAATACCGGCTGCAACGCAAGGATGGAGTTTATCGCTGGCATCTTGCCCGCAATGTTCCGTTGAAGGATGACGCCGGGAAAGTTACAGCCTGGTTTGGTTCAGCCACCGATATCGATGCAATGAAGGTTTCAGAGTATCTGAACCACCAGTTTATTGGTGTTGCAAGTCATGAATTGAAGACACCTGTTACCAGTATAAAAGCGATGACTGAGCTGGTTTACGAACAACTCGAAGCCGAAAAAAACCATGGTCTTGCACCGGTGGTGGCAAAGATCAATGGCCAGGTAGACCGGCTTAGCCGGCTGATAAGCGACCTGCTGGACACGACCCGTCTGGAGGAAGGGTATATGCCATTAGTACTCGGCGAATTTCACTGTCACAAAAGATTGACCAGTGCGTAGAGGAAATACGACTGCTTGCGCCGGACCACAGGTTCAGGGTGGTGCATGGCTACAAGGGAACCATACTGGCCGATAGTGACCGCATTGGCCAGGTGCTGACCAATCTGTTGATAAATGCAATGAAGTATTCTGAACGCGGCAGCCGGGTTATTGTGGAAACTAAACCTGTGTCATCGGGCGTTGCTGTGTCCGTGACCGATGAAGGAATGGGCATCCCTGACAATTTTTTGCCAAAGGTCTTTGAAAGGTTTTCCCGGGTTGACACCGAGAAAATGCAGACGTACCCCGGCATGGGTCTTGGACTGTATATTGCTGCGGGAATTGTAGCCCGTCATGGAGGGACTATTTCGGTCGAAAGCAGGGAAGGCATGGGTTCAAAATTCATGTTCATTCTTCCATACAAAAACAATAAAAATGAAAAAATTAATTAAAGTGGAAGATGATCCGGGGATACTGGATGCTTTCTCGCTGGTACTTGGAAGTACCTACCAGCTCGAAATGTTTAACAGCGCCGACCTGATACTTGACAACCAGTTTGACGTGCCTAATATGTTTATTATCGATAAACAATTATCAGGAACCAGCGGGACGGTATTATGCAAACACCTTAAGTCAGATGCAAATACCAGCGCAATACCTGTGGCACTTGTATCGGCAAGTCCGGATATACACAAAGTAGCCGCAGAGGCTGGTGCAGACGCTGCGCTGGAAAAGCCTTTTGCAGTGAAGAAACTCCGGGAGATTGTGACAGGTTTACTTGACCGGCCATAGTATACAATTTATGAGATAAAACCATCAATCAGTTTTTGCCATTGTGCCTCTGATAATCCGGCGAAAGCTCCCAGGCCAGTGACGGTATTCCGGAGTTTATCGGCGATACCAGGCACTGCTGTGTTGATTTTCTCGTTTCTTCCAAAGTATAAAGCACTGACTACTTTTTTTTCGCGCAGGATGATAAACGTCGATGTGGAACCCTGTTCAAGGAAATGCGCGTCCGACGGATCAGTTGAAAAGGGGTTTGCACATGGGGTTACCGTTAGTCCTACGAAGTCTTCGCCATTGTCGGATATCTTTCTTTTCAGGTCCTGGATTACCACCCAGTCATATCCCCCTCCATTTTTTGGTCCCGGCCCGGGAATGTCAATACGGATATAGGAGCCGGGTTTGATCAGGGCCGGTTTCTCCTGCAGGTCTGACCCCAGGGCCAGAAACTCGGCCCCCGGTTTTCCTGAAATTCCGGCCCACGTATCCGGGGCAAGCAGCCTGCGGGCAGCAAGCTCAAACTTCTTTTTGGCATTGGAATCAGTGCCGCAGTCAACTACTGCAGAAAGCTCTGTATTTTTTCCACGTGTTGCTTCAGGTATCAGGTCGCGATAATTCATGTGAACAATTTATTTGATAAAGTGAGCGAATATTTCTGTGAAATGTGCCTTGCTGTACTCAGGTATAAGGAAGCGTAAAAAAGAACGTAGCTCCCTGGCCGGGAACCGAAATAACACCTATCTCTCCAAAATGCTGCTCTATAATCCTTGAGGAAATATAAAGGCCTAAGCCGAAGCCATCTTCCCTTGCCGCATCTGTGGTCCGGTAGTACCGGTCGAATAAATGGGGCTGCGCGTCCAGGGGAACACCATTGCCGAAATCCTGCACACTCACTTTGATCCGGTCGGACAGGTCTTCGGTTCTGACAACCACTTCCTCCGATTGTGGCGCATACTTGGCCGCATTAGTGAGAAAATTGGTAATGACCTGCAGGATGCGTTCCCGGTCGGCGCGAATGGAGGGAACCTGCGACAGTTCACAGCGGATGTTTTTTAATTATAGGACAACCCGTAGCTGTTGCACCCGGGTAGTTATCGACTCATTAAGATCGAAGACTTCAGGGTTTAGTGCTATCCTGCCCTCATTGAGGGCACTGGAATCAAGTAATGTTTTTACAAGGTCCATCAGCTGGTCAACCTGGTTGTTGAGCAGATCAAGCAAGTGCACATTTTCATTTTCCACTGTGCCTGAAAAGCGTTCCCTTAATATTTCCGAGTACACCTTGATGGCGGTGACAGGGGTTTTAAGTTCATGGCTGGCGACGCTGATAAAATCGTCTTTTTGTTTTTCGAGCAACTTTCTCGAATTGATATCATAAACAACGCCGATCATTTTCAGCGCTTCCGGCGATTCGTGGTTTACGACCCGGCCATAAACGTTGATCCAGGAAGCTTGCTGGTTATCATCCCTGATAACCCTGTATTCTGTATGGAAAATATAGATGCCATCCTTTGCCCGTTGTAATGCGGCCTCAACGGCAGGCCTGTCGAGCTGGTGCGCCTGCCCGATCAAGGGATTATCCGTTAAGCCAGACCTTTCGGCGCCCCAACCAAGCAATAGCAATGCCTGGTCATTGAGCGTAACGACATTTGTCTGAAGGTCCCATTCCCATTCACCCATACCGGCCGACTGCACCGCCATATTTTTCCGTTGCTCCGAAAGCATCAAGGCCTCTTCGGCAAGTTTACGGTCGGTTATATTCCTCGAGATTTTTACAAACCCGAGGTCCTGTGTCAAAGCAACCGGGGTCATTACCCCACTCATAAAAAAACGGGTACCATCTTTCCGAAGGTGCCATCGTTCATCCACCGATCGTCCGGTAGAGCGGGCAATCTCGAGTTCCTGTGCAGGCAAACCACCTGCCCGGTCTTCGGGAGTAAAAATGATGTCAGTCGCCGACCCGCGCACTTCCTTGCGGCTGTAACCAAATATTTTTTCTGCACCGCTGTTCCAATCAATAATTATCCCGTTGCGGTCAGTGGTTATTATGGCAAAGTCTATCGCGGCCTCCATAATAGCCCGCAGCCAGCTGGCGGCAGAAATCTGGTCTCCATCGGGAAAATTTTTCGGTGTTGGCGGAACTGTATCGTTCCTTCCATCATTGCCAGTGTTGCGGTTGTTGTCCATATTATAATTTTCCGATCCGTTATCCATTATGTGTAAGCAACTGAACGAGTGAGATCAGGTCCTGCCTTGTAAATGGCTTTGCCAGGAAAGCGTCGCCCCCTGCCTTCCTGGTTAAAATGTGGGTGTCCCGGAGGGCCGACATGATCACTACCGGAATATGGCTTTTCAGCGGATCTGATTTCAGCACAGTACACAGTTCCAGTCCTCCCTTAAATGGAAGATGGCGATCGAGCAGGTACAGGTCCGGATTGCTGTATTGAACGTTCTCCAGCTCGGCAACACTGTGGAAACATTCTACCTTGTAGCCCGCCATCTCCAACAGTGTGCTGGTAGCATGCGCTATCGCAGGGTGGTCGTCGAGCAATACAATCCGGGTCTTTGCCATACCAACATTCAGCGATAATCGGACCGATGTGGATGCCCATAGAAGGCAGGGAAAAATGGAAACACATTTGAGTTTGTATTAATCAGGGCACAGCGGCAAAAAAAAGGTCACCGCGAACGGTGACCTGGATGCTATAATTGGTAGCTGCGGGCAAAGACGTTTTATGCCGGAACCTTGCGGGATTTTTCCCGTTTCCAGAACCGGTGCATCCCGATCAGCCTGGTAAACGTATTTGCGAGTGAGGCCGGGTCGGCGGAAATGATCACACCATCCCTTTCAGCAGATTCTGCTGTGAAGTTTTCGGGAAGCCGTTTCGAGAAATAGGTGGACGTGATTACCGGCCACGCGGAAGTATCGGCTGCAATGGGTTTACAATGTTTAAATGCTTCGTTCAGGAAATGAACCGCGTCGGGATCAGCCTCAAGTGTGGCAACACTATTGGACCCGCCTGGCACGTATACCGCATCATAAACCACGGAAGGCGTGGTGAGAAAACTCCTGTCCACCTGCAGGGCATTACCGGTTGATGACATCACAATTCCCAACTCGGGAGCAACCAGCTCTACCACTGCATTCCTGTCAAGTAACGAATCGCGGACCGTCATCACTGAGTTCTCGTCTACCCCATGGGCGACAAGAATCGCCACTTTTCTTGTTGCTATGTTGTCGGCCACATAGTGGGCCATGCTTAAGGGCTGGGAATATTTGATGGTAGATTCCTGCAGGATCGGCTGGTAACGTTTTGCTTCTTCATCGGCAGGGATCGACTGGTTGATCAGTCCGATGTCGGAAGGCACGGCAAGTCCGAGCCCGTAAGCGACCTGCGCTGCGAGTCCGGGATCAACGAAGGTGAGGATCCCCAGCATCCGTTCCCGGATTGCCACATTGTCAACCTTTCCAAGTTCGAACCGGAATGCATCAACGATGTGGTCTTTTTCCGGCTCGCTCTGGCTGTTGAAAAACAGTGTGGCCTGGCTGAAAAAGTCAAAGAAGCTTTTGCTGCGGTTGCGGATTTTAACAGCATCTATCCGTTCCGGATGACTGGTAAACCCTCCCTGCATTTTGCCTGCCTGGAAGGGGCAACCGCCGCCGGTTGTATTGGGATGATAGCTGGATTGACCGCGGTTGATTGTCTGCCTCATGTATCCATCCCGCTGGTTATTATGTACGGGCACAACAGGCCTGTTGATCGGGATCTCCTGGAAGTTGGGTCCGCCCAGCCTGATCAGTTGTGTATCGGTGTAGGAAAAGAGACGGCCCTGCAATAGTGGGTCATTCGTAAAGTCAATTCCCGGCACCACGTGTCCGATGTGGAATGCCACCTGTTCCGTTTCTGCAAAAAAGTTGTCGGGATTCCGGTTCAGCGTCATTTTACCAACCTTAATAACCGGTACCAGTTCTTCGGGGATAATTTTTGTCGCATCGAGTATATCGAAGTCATACCTGAATTCGTCTTCTTCGGGAATAATCTGCAACCCAAGTTCCCATTCAGGATACGCTCCGTTCTCGATTGCTTCCCACAGGTCACGCCGGTGGAAGTCCGGGTCCTTCCCTGAAATATTCTGCGCCTCGTCCCACGCTACCGAGTGCACGCCCAGCAAAGGTTTCCAATGGAATTTTACAAAGCTTGACTTGCCATCGCGGTTGATAAGGCGGAAGGTATGCACACCAAAGCCTTCCATCATGCGATAACTTCTCGGTATGGCGCGGTCACTCATCAGCCACATCACCATATGTGTGGCTTCGGTGTTTAAGGAAACAAAATCCCAGAACGTATCATGGGCGGAAGCAGCCTGCGGTATTTCGTTGTGGGGCTCCGGTTTTACAGCATGCACCAGGTCGGGAAACTTAATGGCGTCCTGTATAAAAAACACAGGCATATTATTTCCGACCAGGTCGAAGTTGCCTTCTTCCGTATAAAATTTGACAGCGAACCCGCGCACATCCCGCGCCAGGTCAGTTGAGCCCCTTGAGCCAGCCACTGTTGAAAAGCGTACAAACACGGGTGTTTCATTCTCTGTATTCAGGAATGCCGCCTTGGTAAAGTCAGGCACATTGTTGTAACTTTTGAATACACCATGTGCACCTGCACCACGGGCGTGCACTACACGTTCGGGAATACGCTCGTGGTCAAAGTGGGTCATCTTCTCCCTGAAAATAAAATCTTCGAGCAAGCTCGGTCCACGTTCCCCTGCCTTTAATGAGTTTACATCATCATTGATACGCACACCATGATTGGTAGTCATATACTGACCGGTAGGGTCTTCTGTGTGCGCTGCAAGCTGAGTGGTTTTAGCTGTTTCTTCGGCCGGTTTTTTTCTTCCGGTGTACTATTTTTTTTTGTTGGCATGGTGGGTTATTTAGTTGTTGCGGATTTGGTGGCAAGACTGTTAAGCAGCTCGCTTGCGGCGAGCTCTTCATTCAGCGTTTCCTGTAACAGGTTACCAGCTTCAGAATAACCGAGCTCATTTGCCTGGCGTATCAAACCCTGGTAGGTCACAATCTCAAAATTCTCGACCTTGATTCCGGAGGAGATAATTCCATTGTCCCGCACTTCGGATCCCGGCAGGGTGCTCTGTATC
>SDZZ01000578.1 GCA_004173255.1 Chitinophagaceae bacterium
CTGCGGGCCAGGTCATGTGCAGGGCATCATCTTGTTTAACCGCTGCGTCTTCCCAGTTCCAGGCATCCAGCTGCACCACGGAAGAGCTTCCGGAAATGATCCCTCCCTGCGGAGTGATCTGTGCCATCAACACGCCATTGCTCCTTACAGTAGCAGGGACCTTTGAATCGGTATTGTAGGCAATCAGCGATCTTATGTGCGGGTTAAAGTTGCCTATTTCTGCAAAATCCAGGGTTGCCTTTACCGCTTCAAATTCTGAAAGGCCAAGATTGGTAACAGGGGATATAAAACCCGGATACACATGTTTGCCGTTGGCGGTGATGACCTCCATATTGCTGATGTCAATCCTTGCCAGGGTAGCATCACCCACGCCGACGATCTTCCCTTCGTCAAAGATGAGGTAGCCTATATCGATTACCTTTCCTGTGCCCAGATGAAGCTTGGCACCCATCACAATGGTCTTTTTCTTTTGTTTGCCGGCGGGAGATATATTGGCTTGTGCCATGCCTTTCAATGCCAGGGCACAGATTAAGCAGGTTATGAGGTATTTATTCATGAGCATGGTTCCTTTCCAGATCGTTAAGTTCAGCAGCATAATCTTCTATTGTTTCACAATGATAAAGACGTGGACGGTCTGACTGCGGACGCTGGGTTTTATCTCCCGGTTTTTTACTGTCCTGCATTTTTTTGATCAGACTGGCGCGTTCGGCAGCCTGCGCTTTCCTCACTTCCGCATCACGTTCAAGGTCCCAGTAGGCTATACCGTCCACAAAGGTTTTCTCCGCTTTTGTGTAGATCGACAGCGGATGGTCGGACCAGACGACCACATCCGCATCTTTCCCTGCTTTGATACTGCCCACTTTATCGTCGATGTGCAGCATTTTGGCGGGGTTTAAAGTCACGAATTTAAGGGCATCCTCTTCGGGAACTCCGCCGTAAAGCACGGCTTTTCCTGCTTCCTGGTTCAGCCTCCGGGCCATCTCCGCATCGTCAGAATTGAATGCGGTGGTGACCCCTACATTGTGCATGATCTTTCCATTATAAGGAATGGCCTCTGCCACCTCCATTTTGTAGGCCCACCAGTCGGAAAATGTTGATGCGTTGATACCTCGCGCCTTCATTTTATCAGCCACTTTATAGCCTTCCAGGATATGCGTGAAAGTATTGATCTTAAACCCGATGCTATCTGCCACATGCATCAGCATATTGATTTCAGACTGCACATAAGAGTGGCAGGTAATGAATCGCTTATTGTCCAGGATCTCTGCTATGGCATCCAGCTCCAGGTCCCTGCGTACCAGGCTGCCTTTTTTGGCAAGCGCAGCTTTATACTCTTTTGCACGTGTAAAATCCTCTGCGAAGGTCCGTTCCACACCCATTCTGGTCACGGGAAAGCGGGCCCCTGTACCAAAATTACTTTGCTTGACATTTTCTCCAAGCGCAAACTTGATAAAACCATCCGCACCAGCGAATTTCAGTTCCTCCGGCAATTTTCCCCATCTAAGTTTGATCAGTTGCGACTGTCCGCCTATCGGATTGGCAGAGCCGTGCAGGATCTGGGAGGTTGTAACCCCACCAGCCAGCTGGCGATAGATATTTATATCTTCCGAGTTGATCACATCGGCGATGCGTACCTCAGCGGAGTTCGACTGGGAGCCTTCATTGATGCCCCCTGTTCCGGCGATGTGGGAATGCTCGTCTATCAGCCCAGCCGTAATGTGCTTGCCCGTTGCGTCAATTACTTTTGCATTGCCTGCGCTCAGGTTTTTGCCTACAGATTTAATCTTCCCGTTTTCCAGCAGGACGTCCGCATTTTCAAGAATTCCTTCCTGCTCATTGGTCCATACTGTGGCGTTTTTTAACAATATCGTTTCCTGTTTCGGGGCCGTCTTATTGCCAAATGCGGTAAAAGGATAGATGAGCTCGCCTGTAGCAGGTGCCTTTTCGGGTTCAGTTTTTGCGATCGCTTTATTGATGCTGTCTTTTTTCTCTTTCTTTTCAAGCATAAAGCGCTTGCCCTGTATCCAATTTTCTTCAATCACGTTGTCCTTTTTAAACAGGCTGTCGGACGTGATGATGAAATTGGCCAGTTTTCCTTTTTCCAGGCTGCCGGTTTTGTCGGCTATGCCGATCATGGCTGCCGGAATTGCTGTAATGGCCATCAGGGCCTGTTTTTCAGACAATCCGTAAAGAATAGCCGTCCGGATGTTGGGCCAAAAGTCTTTCACATTGTCCAGACCAAAGGCCGTAAGTGAAAACCGGATGCCTGCTTTTTCCAATGCGGCAGGATTGGCAGGGGCCATTTCCCATGCCTTCATTTGTGCCAGTGAGATATTTCGTGCTTCCACCGTATCGGCTATGTCATACGCCTTGGTAAAATCCAGGGGTATGATCAGGCTGGCACCAGTCGCCTTTACAGC